>CAZMSN010000004.1:18404-75125 GCA_964569015.1 uncultured Acidimicrobiaceae bacterium
CCAGTGCCGCGGAATGCGTATGGACACACACGGGTCCATGGTTGTTCCTCCTTCGAGATGGTGCTGCTCTGGCTCACTCTACGGTGAATCGCCTTCGGATGACCGCCCTCGGGCGGTGTTCTGAGAAGGGGGCGGCTCATGCGATCCTCGCTATGCCCGCAACGCCGGGGTGTCCGGCTGCCCGGCTAGGGTTCTGCGCAACGAGCCGGGAACCACCTGAGTGCGGTGAGCGTCTAAGAAAAGTGCGGATCGCCACACGCCTGACGATCGGTCTGACCGCGGGTGCGGTATTGTTGGCGTTCGCCCCGATCGCCGCCGCCCAAGAGACCGAGGAGGCCGACTCTTCTTCTGTGTCGGGCATCACGATGGAGGTTTCCGCGGGCATCGAGAGCTACGTCGATCCCTACGCCCCGGTGCACTTCTCGATCGCTCTCGCCTCCGATGAGTTGCTGGTCGGCCGGCTCGACGTCACGACCGGCGGCATCACCGTTCCCGCCGCCGTCGAGGTCCCGGCCGGCGGCTCGAAACGATACGACGTCGAGGTGCCGGCTCCGTACGACCGGCGCCAGGCAACGGTGGCGCTGCTGCGGACCTTGGACGGCCAGGACGAGGAATTGATGTCCGAGTCGATCCGGCTGAGGGTCCCCGACGGGGAGGTGCTCGTCGGCATGCTCGACGCAGCCGGTGTGGCGACCGCGGTTCGCAGTGCCACGGCCACCCCCATCGGCGGCGACATCGTGACGATCACGGTTGACGAGACCATGATCGAGCACGGCCTCGAGCCTGCCGCCTACGTCGTCGCAGGATCGGGCGCGGTGAGAGCGCTCGGTGAGCCGGCACGGCGAGCGCTGGAGCAGTGGGTCGGCGGGGGTGGGCGCCTCGTAGGCGAGGCCGACGATCTGTCACTCGTCGGTGAGCCGGCAACCGGCAGCCTCTTCCCGGGCACGGCGGCGCTGGTGGCTCGGCAAGGTGACGGAGAGATCATCGCAGTCGCTGGTATCGACGCGGTTGCCGTCGACGAGTGGACCCGGATCATCCACGACCCGGTTCCGGTGGCCCTGATTCGCGACCAGACGTCGTCAGGATCGCAGCTCGGCCTCGTATCGGCGGCATCGGCCGGCCGAGACGTCGGAGTCCCGGCGCTGTCGTGGCTCCTGCTCGGCATCCTGCTGTTCGTCGTGATGATCGGGCCGGTCAACTTCGTGCTCCTGCGCGGGTTCGGCAAGCCCGAGATGGCCTGGATCACCATCCCGTTCCTGAGTGCGGTGTTCGTAGCCGGCTTTTGGCTCATCGGCCGCAGTAGCGTGGCGGATTTCACTCTCTCGCACGCCTCGCTCATGGTCGATTCCGGCAACGGGACCGTGGGCGAGGCCGGATTGGTGGTGCAGGTGGAATCCGGCGGCGACCGGCGGCTGACCCTCCCGGAGGGATGGTCGGCCGTTCCGGTGCAGAGCTTCGGCGGCTCGGAGGCGGGCGAGATCGAACCTGCCGGGGCCGGTGCCATCAACTTCGACCTCGGAGATCTGGGGGCCGGCACGGCCCAGGCGCTCTGGCAGTCCGAGCCGCTCGCCCTCGAGGCCGACTACCGCATGACGGAGGCCGGGCTCGAGGTGACGGTGCGCAACAACACGCCGTGGACGTTGTGGTCGTGGGGAGTGGTGGTGAGCGGTTCCGGCTACCCATCCCGCGAGGAGCTTCCACCGGGCGGCGAGGGCACGGTGACCGCCCGCGTCTCGACGCGCAACGTCAGCTACGAGCCGGTGATCGCATCGGCGGTGGGTCTATCCGGCGTGCGCTACACGGGTTCAGAGGCGAGCCGAAGGTACGAGGCCTCCTACTCGATGGCCGAGTATTGCGAGAGTCGCGTCGAGGATCTCCGCGGTGCCGATCTGCATCTGTTCGGTTTCACGGAGGATTTCGAGCCGGACCTGATGCTGGATGGACAGATCCAGCCCGCCTCGGGCACGACGTTGCTCGTCAAGCGGGTCGAGCTGCCGGCAGAGACCACTTCCCAGTTCGGGTCGGTCCGGCCGGAGCTGCTCGGCATCACCGGTTCGGCGACCGTCGAGGCGTATTACGAGGACATCTACGTGTACGGAGCCGAAGAGATCTACTTCCGCTACATGGTTCCCGACGGCGTGCCATCGCGTGGGAGAATCTCACCGGCAGGGACATCGATGGCGACGGCGTCGGCGTGGGATTGGGCTGCCGAGGAATTCGTCGACATCGGGTGGGGCGACGAATTCCTCCTCGCCGACTACGTCTCGCCCGGCGGCGAGCTCGTTGTGCGCGGGACCGTCGTCGAGAACAGCTTCTTCGAGGAATCGCTGCAACTCGCACGTTTTGCACTTGTCTGGAGCACGTCGTGATCGTCGAGTTCCGCGCCGTCGACAAGCGCTATGGGAAGGTCCGGGCACTTCAAGGGGCCGATTTCACCGTGCCCCGCGGTGCCACCGTCGGCCTGATCGGGCCCAATGGGGCGGGCAAGACGACGTCGATGCTCATCATGACCTCACTACTCGCGCGAGACGGCGGGGCGGTGCGGGTAGAGGGCATCGATCCTCAGAAGGACCCGCGGGCGGTGCGGCGCCACGTCGGGTACATGCCCGATTTCTTCGGCGTCTACGAGGGATTGCGCACCCGTGAGTACCTCGAGTTCTTCGCGGCCACCCAGAACATCCGCCCCATCGCCCGGCCGGCGGTGGTCGCCGATCTGCTCGCTCTCGTCGACCTCGAGGACAAGGCCGACGCCGACGTCAACACGCTCTCACGCGGCATGAAGCAGCGCCTGTCCCTGGCTCGGGCACTAGTGCACGATCCACAGCTGCTGGTGCTCGACGAGCCGGCGTCGGGGCTCGATCCGCGGGCTCGTGTTCAGCTGCGGCAGCTCATCGCCGAGCTCAATCGAATGGGCCGCACCGTCGTCATCTCGTCGCACATCCTCAGTGAGCTCGAGGGGATCTGCTCGCATCTCGCCGTGGTCGACCACGGCCGCGTGCTGGCCGAGGGAAGAGTCGATGAGATACGCAGCCGGCTGTTCACGGGAGGTCGTGTGACGGTGCGCATCGACGAGGAGAACGCCGTATTGGCCGAGGAAGTGCTACGCAGTCAGAGCGAGGTGAGCGGTGTCACCGTCGAGCGCAATCTGCTGCGTCTCGAGTTCGCCGGCGACGATCTCGCTTCGGCGCGTATTCTCGCCGCTGTCGTCGCGGCGGGGGTTCCCGTTATCGAATGGCGAGTCGAGGCGGCCGGTTTCGAGGAGCTGTTCCTCCATATCACCGGGAATGGAGACGGAGTGGTCGGATCGCCCGAGGTGAAGCAGTGAATCCGGTCGCCCGCCGAGAGCTCCAAGAGCGATTCCGCACGTTGCGGTCTCCGCTGCTGCTCGGCGCCTGGGTGATGGCGGCCGGCGTTCTCACCTTCCTCGCCTACGTCTACGCCAGGAGCACCGCAGAGAGCAGCCTGTCGTCGCTCGGCTACTCCAGTCTCGGCTCGCTGTTCGCGTCCGCCTCGATGGGACGGTTCATCCTCCACTCGGTACTGCTCGGGCTCCTCACCGCGGTGGTGTTCGTCGTGCCTGGACAGGCCGCCGTCACGATCGTCGGCGAGCGGGAACGCCAGACGCTGCCGTTGCTCCAGGTGAGCCAGCTCAGCGCGTGGGGCATCGTCGCCGGCAAGCTGATGTCGTCGTTGGCCTTCATCCTCCTCCTCCTGATCGCCACCGTGCCGCTCTTGGTGATTCCCGTGCTGCTCGGCGGGGTGACCGTCGCAAACGCCCTTTCCGGGATGGGCATGGTCATCGGCACCGCCGTGACGGTCGGCGCCTTGTCGATGTGGATCTCGGCCCGCGCCAAGAGCGTGCAGGGAGCGGTGCTCGGCTCGTACCTGGTGGCGGTGGCGCTGGTCATCGGCACGCTCGCGCTGGTGCTGGCCGAGGTGCTTCTCGTCGGGCCGGATCCGGAGGACCTGGGCCCGACGAGGATCGTGGCGGGAGCGCCCCGCGACGCGGGCCGGGAGCTCTACAGTGCCTGGCTCAACCCCTACCTCGGCCTGGTCGATGCCTCGTCGAACGTCCTCGACTTCCGGCCCGACGTCGTTGACTCACCGTACACGCCCTTCTGGCAAGTGCTAGTGAAACGCCAGGGATATGCTGCGCAGAGCATCAACGACCTCTACAGCGAGTGGGGCGCCGTCGACGTTGTCCCGGGGAGATCTGTGATGATCGAAGGGGAGTTCGGAATGCGGTCCACGGGTCTCACCTCCTCCACTGCGACGAGCCGCTCCGTGGCGCCGATCCGGGGTGCGCTGTGGGTGAGGACGCTGGTATTCGAAGCGGTGCTGACGCTGCTGGCGTTGTTCGCCGCGAGGCGCCACATCAAGGTGCCACGTCGGCGCATGCGCATACTCCGGAGAAAGGACGTCTCCCTTGCCTCCTGAGCCGATTCGCTTGCTGATCTCGGCGGCCCGCCGCCGTATGGTGATGGCGCGCGTGTTGCAGTGGAGCGTGGCCGCCATCGGTGCCGCGGCTGCTGCGGGAGCACTCCTTCTCGGCCTCGCTCGCCGCCAGGTGCTTCCGTGGGCGGAAGAGGCAGTGGTGGTGATCGCTCTGGTCGCCGTCGTCGTCGCCGTGGTGGCGAGTGTGCTCTCTCGTCCCAGCGATTCCGCCGCGGCACTGGCGGTGGACCAGCGGCTCGGCGGCAAGGATCAGCTCAGCACCACGCTCGAGCTCTCCCGCCGCGCGACGCACAACGAGCTCGACGAGCGCCAGATCCGCCGCAGCGCGGCGTGGGCGGAAGGCCGCAGCCTCGAGGGATTCGGGTCGATCCTGCCGAGGGGGAAACTCGTCGCTCTTGCTCTGCTGGCGATCGGCGCGTCCCTGTTGTTGGCCATCCCTCGCTCGCCGGCCGACGCCCGGCAGGAGGAACGGGCGGAGATCGCCGCGATCGTGGACGCCGCTGCCGATGATCTGGAGGCCGCTGCCGCCGAGGCGGAAACCGAAGAGATGGCCGACGAGTTGCGGTGGGCGGCCGAGGAGCTGCGGCGGGCGGAGAGTCTCGACGACGCGATTCGGCAGCTCGGGGAAACCCGCCAGCAGCTCGCCGAGCAGGACGATCCCCAGGCCCTGGCTCTCAAGACGGCGCTCGGAGGCCTGGACGAGCGCCTGCGGCAGGATCCCATCGCCGCAGGCGACGACGCCGTGTCACAGTTGAGCCAGCTCCGTGAGACGGCAGATTCGCTCTCGGCCGAGCAACGAGACGCGGCAGCCGCCACGCTCGAAGAGCTCGCCGGTCAGCTCGACGCGGCAGCTCCCGATCTCGCCGGCGCGCTGGCCGGGGCGGCGGAGGCGGTTTCCAGTGAGGGCGACCCCAGCGCGGCTCTGGACCGGGTGCTCGATGAGCTCGAGGCCGCCGGGGAGCGGGTGGCTTCCGCCGAGGACTTGGCCGACGCCCGCTCCGCGGTCCGCTCTGCCCAAGAGGAGCTCGGCGAGGCGCGCGAGCAACGAGAAGCGGGAGACGGCGAGGGTCAGGGGCAAGGTCAGGGACAGGGACAGGGGCAGGGGCAAGGGCAAGGGCAGGGGCAGGGGCAAGGGCAGGGGCAAGGGCAGGGGCAAGGGCAGGGTGGCGGAGGAGGCGGGTCCGGCACCGGAGCGGACAATCCGAATCCCGTGAGCGGCGGGACGGGGTCCAACAACAACCTCGGCCTGGGCCAGGGCGATGACGACATCGTCCGCGATCCCGAGCGTGGCCAGATCCTCGATCCCGCCGGGTACGAGCAGGGAGAAGAGGAGCGGGTCGACTTCTCGACCAGTGACCCCACAGGAGAAGTGCAGGGGAGGACCACCGGCGACGGGCTACGCAACGTCCCGTTGGTGCCCTACACAGAGCGCATCGCCGAGTACCAATCGCAGGCACTCGATGCGCTCGACAGGATGTCGGTCCCCGGCAGCCTGCAGGACATCGTACGCGACTACTTCACGGAGCTCGGTTCATGACACCAGAGGAATTCGCCGGCCAAGTTGACGCCATCGAACGTGAGATCGCCGAGGTGATCGTCGGCCAGACTGAGCTGGTGCGCGCCGTGATGCTCGGTCTCCTTTGTGAGGGGCACGTGCTCCTCGAGGGGGTGCCCGGTCTCGGCAAGACACTGCTGCTACGCACACTCGGCGAGGCGCTGTCGGTCGCCTTTGGGCGAGTCCAGTTCACGCCGGATCTCATGCCGGCGGACATCGTGGGCACCAATGTGCTCCGGGAAGGCGGGTTCCGTTTCCACGAAGGTCCGGTGTTCGCCAACGTCGTGCTCGCCGATGAGATCAACCGGGCGACTCCGAAGACCCAGTCCGCCCTCCTCGAAGCCATGCAGGAACGGCGGGTCACCTTGGGCGGCACCTCCCACGATCTGCCGCGACCGTTCTTTGTGATGGCCACTCAGAATCCCCTCGAGATGGAAGGCACCTATCCGCTGCCGGAGGCCCAGCTCGACCGGTTCCTGTTCAAGGTCATGGTGCCGTTCCCGTCGACCGATGACATGGTGGAGATCCTCCAGCGGACCACCGGCGAGGCGACTCCGGTGGTCTCATCGCTGGCCGGAGTGGATGAGCTCCTCGCCATGGTGGAGATGGTGCGGCGCGTCCCGGCCGCCACTCACTTGCTGCGCCACGCGGCGACCCTGGTGGCGGCGACCCACCCGGAGCGGGAGGGGGCCCTCGACGGTGTGCGCCAGTACGTGCGATACGGAGCGAGCCCGCGCGGTGCCCAGGCGATGGTGCTGGGAGGCAAGGCGCTGGCTCTCGTGGAGGGCCGCCTCAACCTCTCGGGTGACGACGTACGAACGGTGGCGGCTCTGGCCCTCAGGCACCGTCTCGTGCTCGGTTACGAAGCAGTGGCGGACGGGGTCACCTCCGACGACGTGATCGAAGAGATACTCGCTGCTCACCCCGCGCCGCTGCCCGAGGACTGATGCTCCTCGACGCCGAGCTGCGGGGCCGCCTCGAACGTCTGGCTCTCATCGGCACCCGCCGGGTGCGGGGGGTGTGGAGCGGCCGCCACCGCTCGGTACGTCTCGGAGAGAGCCTCGATTTCGCCGACTACCGGGAGTATCACCCCGGGGACGATTTCCGGCGCATCGACTACAACCTGTGGGCTCGGCTCGGTGTGGTCCTGGTGAGGCTGTTCGAAGCCGAGGACGAGATGCCGCTGCGGGTCGTCATCGATACGTCGGCCTCGATGGGTTTTGGGGAGAAATTCGAAACGGCGCGGCGTCTCGCTGCCATGATCGCCTACCTCGGCCTGGCGTCGGGCGAACGCGTGCGGCTCGTCACCGTGCCTGCCCCGGGACGTCCGGCGTTACAGGGGCCGTGGGCGCGACACATCGGAGCCTGGCGGCGCCTCGAGTCGTGGCTCGAGGGTCTCGAGCCCGAGGGCGGCACCGACTTGCCCGCGGCGGCCCGCATGATGGCAGCGCCCGGTGCCCACCGCGGCCCGGTGGTGCTCGTCAGCGATCTGCTCGCTCCCGGGTGGGAGCAGGCGGTCGACCTGCTCGGTACCGTCGGGGGAGGCGTGGTTGTCCACGTGTTGAGCCCGGCCGAGCTGGATCCCGATTTCACAGGTGATCTGACGCTGCGCGACGCCGAGACCAAGGCGGAGGTCCCGGTGTCGGTGAGCGACGCCGCCGTGGCTCGCTACCGGCAGCGCATGGATGCGTTCCAGGCAGATGCCGCCCGCCGGGCTCGGCGGGTGCGCATGGAGTACATCAGGGTTCTCGCCCGGCCCGAGGCACTGGAGGGAGCCCTTCGCGAGCTGGTGGCAGCGGGGGTGGTGCGGTGAGCCTGCTCGCCCCGGCGGCTCTCGGGCTCCTCGCGTTGTCGATTCCCCTCGTGGTCCTCTACATGCTGCGATCCCGCCGGCAACGGCTGGTGGTGTCGAGCGTGCGGCTGTGGGAAGGCGAGGAGGAGTACGTCTCCGCAGCGCTCCCGTGGCAGCGGCTCAAGATCACCGCTGCCCTGCTCCTTCAGCTCCTGACGCTGGCCGCGTTCGCTCTGCTGCTGGCGCGGCCCTTCTATCAGGAGGCGACGCCGCTCGGCCCTCACACCGTTGTCGTCATCGACACCTCCGGCTCGATGGCCCTGGCCGGGAGACTCGAGGCCGCCAAGTCCGAGGCTCGCTCGCTGGTCGTCGATGTCTCCGAGGCACAGCTCGTTTCCCTCATCGAAGCCGGTCCGCGTGCCCGGGTGCTGGCTGCCTTCGCCCGCGATCCGAATGAGCTGCGTTCCCAGATCGACGCCCTCGTAGTCAGCGGCGGCGTCGAGGATCTCGACGGGGCGCTGCGCTTGGCGCGGGGGCTGGCGACCCCCGATCGTGCCACGTCGATCTTGCTGCTCACCGACGGCGGCATCGAAGGCATGGTGGCCGAGCCAATCGGGAACGCTCGACATCTGCTGTTCGATGACGTCGAAGACAACGTGGCGATCACGGCCTTCGGGGCCGGAGCCCCCGGTGAAGGCGTTGCCCGGCTCTTCCTCGAAGTCACCAGCTTCTCTGCCTCGTCGACGACTGCTGAGGTGGAGACGCGGGTCGACGGCCTCCAGGTGGGCACGACGTCCATCAGGCTTGAACCGGGTCAGCGTGCCCAGAGATACGTGCCGGTCGACGCCGGACCCGGCCAGGTGGTCGAAGCTGAGATCCTCGCCAATTCCGACGGCAATCCCCTCGATGACGAGGCGGCGGCCGTGCTCGGGGCGAACACCTACCTCACGATTGCGGTGATGGGTGAGGGATCTCCGTTTCTCGACGCGCTCGTGGCCTCGCTCTCGGGATTCGGCCCCGCGGCGGGGACCTCGCCGGATTTGGTCATTCGCGACGGCGGCTCGGCCGCCGAGGTCGATCGTCCCACCTGGCTCATCGCCCCCGTGGAGCCGCCGCCGGGCGTCACGATCACCGGGCGCCTGGAGAACCCGGTGGTGACCTACCAACGTTCCGGGGAGCCCTTGCTCGACGGCCTCGACCTCTCCGAGCTGATGATCGCTGAGGCCGACATCGTGCAAGCGCGGGGGTGGCTGCCGCTGGTACAGGCAGGAGACGTTCCCCTGGTGCTACTCGGCGAGGTCGCCGGTCATCGAGTGGTGTACTTCACATTCGACCTCGTTCGCTCCAATCTCCCTCTCCAGGTGTCGTTCCCGATCTTGGGAGCGAGGATCATCGAGTGGCTCGGTGGGGGGCAGGTGAGCACCGCGGCAACGGCGATCGCGGGAGCGCCGATCCCGCTCGCGCCGCCAGCCGGATCGCGGACTCAGATCACGATGCCCGATGGTGGGAAGCGAGAGCTGGACGGCAACGTGATCGAGTTCCTCGACACCGGCCAGCCGGGCATCTACACCGTTGCCTACGTTGCCGAGGACGGTGCTACAACGGGTGGATTCGTGGCAGCCAGGCAGTTCGCCGCCGCCGAGGCAGCAGGATCGAGCCGTCGCATCGCCACGGTCTCCGATGAGGTCGGTGAGCTGGAGGAGACAACTCTGCTCAGGGAATGGGCGCCCCTGATCCTCGCCCTGATCCTGGGATTGGTCCTGATCGAGTGGTGGGTGGCGTTCGGTCGCCCGCTGCCGCGATTCAGAAAGGCCGAAGCATGAGGCTCGTCGCGCCCTGGTGGCTGCTGGCGATGATTCCGGCGATCGCCCTGGTGGTGGTCGTCGCCCGGGGTGGTCGTATGACGGTGCCACCACGCCAGCACCGATTGGCGGTGATCGTGCGCTCGATCGGGATCGGCCTGCTGGTCCTGGCGCTGGCGCAGCCGCTGTTGGTGCGCACGTCGCGGGCGCGGTCAGTGGTCTTCCTGCTCGATCGGTCGGCGTCGATCACCGACGAGGCGAGAGTGGTCCAGGAATCCTACGTGCGGGAGGCTGCCGGCGCCGCCGGCCCCACGGATCGCACCGCGGTGGCCGTGTTCGGGCGAGACGTCCGGCTCGACGAAGCCCTCTCTTCGGTGACCGACTTCGTCACAGTTCGCACCGTGGTCGATCAGAGCGCCACCGATCTGGCGTCGGCGCTGCGGGCGTCTGCCGCGGTGATGCCCACCGAGGGTTCGCGTCGCATCGTCGTGCTCACCGATGCCGTCGAGACGATCGGCGATGCTCGTGCCGCGGCCCGCGAGCTGGCGGAGGCCGGGATCGCGATCGATGTCGTGTCGATCGCGACCGGGTGGTCCAGCGACGCGCTCATCGACCGTATCGACGTTCCTCCCATCGCCCGGGAAGGCGAGGCGATCCCGGTCGAGGTAGCGATCCAGGCGACCGTGGCGGGGTCGGCGACGGTGACCGTCACCGCAGGCGACACCATCGTGGAATTGCCCGTCGAGCTGGTGGTGGGCATGAATCGGGTCGCCGCCGAGGTTCCCGCGTCGTCGCCGGGCGTGCTCAGGGTGGCGGCGACTGTTGAGGCCGCATTCGATCGTGTGCCGGAGAACAACTCGGGTGAGGCTCTCGTGAATGTGCTCGGTCCTGCCCAGATCGCGGTGGTGGAAGGCAAGATCGGCGAGGGCAGCGACCTGGGACGAGCGCTCGAGGCGGCCGGGATGGACGTCGACGTCCTCGTGGCCGTGCCGGACGCCGCCGACCTCTTGTCATACGACGGCGTGGTGTTGGTCAACGTGCCGAACCCCGGTGAGCAATCGGCCGCCGACCTGGCAGCGTTCGTGGAGGATCTGGGTCGGGGCCTGGTTGTGGTGGGCGGCGATCAGGCCTATGGGCTGGGCGGATACGAGGACTCGGCGTTGGAGGAGATCCTGCCCGTTGCCAGCGATCCCGACGATCTAGTGCGGCGCCAACCGGTGGCCGAGGTACTCGTGATCGACACGTCCGGCTCGATGGCGGCCTGCCATTGCGAGAGCATGGAGCGTCACAACGAGACCATCGAGGAGGGCGTCAACAAGACCGACATCTCACGAGCCGGGGCGGGATTGGCGATCAGCTCTCTGCAGGACACCGATCGGGTCGGGGTGCTGGCGTTCACCTCGGGGACCCGCTGGGCCCTGCCTCTCGACATCAAGGCGAGTGATGCCGCGGTCGCCGAAGCCCTCAACTCGTTGGTCCCGCAGGGCGACACCGAGATCTCGCCCGCGCTGCGCGAGGCGTTGGAGGCGCTGCGCGAGGCACCGGAGGACATTCGCCACATCGTGCTCTTCACCGATGGCTGGGGCGACGATCCCGATCTGCTCAACGTGGCGCAGGAGATCGCCGACGAAGGCGTGACGTTGTCGGTTCTCGGCACCGGCGAGGGAACGGGGGAGATGCTGCGGCGCATGGCAGCCCTCGGCGGGGGGCAGTTCTACCCGGGCCGTGACCTGGAAGCGGTGCCCGAGATCTTCGTCGAAGAGACCTTGCGAGTGGCGCGGCCGCTGGTGGCGGAGGGATCGTTCCTGCCAGCGCTGGGCGCCGCCTCGCAGGTGACGTCGGGGCTGACGGCGTCGCCGCCGCTGTACGGGTACGTCCTGGCACGGCCAAAGGACACGGCGCAGGTGCCCCTCGAGGTCGGGCCGGGCGATCCTCTGCTGGCCACGTGGCAGCGAGGCCTGGGACGGGCCACCGCTTGGACTTCGGACGCCACCGCCCGTTGGTCCGTCGAGTGGATTGCCTGGGATGGATTCGTCGACTTCTGGGGACGGGTGGTGAGCGATGTGCTCCCGGCCGGGCGGGAAACTCCACCCGAGGTGCGTTTCGATGGCGGGACGCTCGCCATCGGGTTCGACGCGGCTGCCTCGCTGGACGCCATCGCCATTGCGCAGGTTCGGTCCGCCGACGGAGAGGTCACTTCGATCCCCATGCAGCGCACCGGGGAATCGCACTTCGAGGCGCAGGTTCCGGTGGAGGAGGCCGGTGCCTATTGGGTGGCGGTTCGGGTCGAGGACGCTGGAGGGCTCGTGGCATCAGGGAGCAGCGGGGTCGTGGCCGGATACTCCGACGAGTTCGCCTTCCGCGAGCCGGATCCGCTCCTGGCGGCGGACCTGGCGGAGGCGACGGGCGGGCGAGTCGACCCGGCCGCGAACAGCACTTACGAGACCGCGCCGCGGCGCGGTGCGGCCGAGACCGATCTGTGGCC
This sequence comes from uncultured Acidimicrobiaceae bacterium, assembly GCA_964569015.1. Classification (GTDB taxonomy): domain Bacteria; phylum Actinomycetota; class Acidimicrobiia; order Spongiisociales; family UBA5794; genus CAYQEC01. The sequence continues at coordinate 30,494 of CAZMSN010000004.1, forward strand.
CTGGCTGGCCGGGCTGGCGTTGGCGTTGTTCCTCGTCGATGTGGCCTTACGGCGCCTCGTCCTGAGCAGGGGAGACCTGGAGGTGTGGCGGCAGTCGTTCGGCCTGCGGCGAGCCGAGGCGCCGGAGGCGCTGACGACGGACGAGACGACGGCCGAGGGGGAGGCCACGCCACCTGAACGCGAGGTCTACACCGAAGAGGAGACACTGGGTCGCCTGCTGCGCCGCAAGCGCACCTGAGCCTGGAGTCCGAGCCGCGACGGCTGTCGCATCGCCGGGGCCGCTCAGCTCGCCCGGTCGCGCAGAACGGCGAGCATGGCCTCCGGGTCGAGGCCTCGCTCGGCGAGCAGCACCAGCAGGTGATACACCAGGTCGGCTGCCTCCTCGGCGACGGGTCCCTCCGGACCGCCGGCGGCGTGATCCTTGGCCGCCATGAGCACCTCGGTGGCCTCCTCGGTGACCTTGCGGCCGGCGGCGTCGACGCCGCCTTCGAGGAGACGGACGGTGTAGGAGCCCTCCGGTCGGGTGCGAGCACGTTCGGTGATCACCGCCCATAGGTCGTCGAGGGAGGCGAATCCCCGCGGCGAAGGCCGGACGGCAGCGGGGGGAGCGGTGTCGAAGCAGCTCGTCTTTCCGGTGTGGCACGTCGGGCCGGTGGGGCGAGCCCGGATCAGCAGGGCGTCGGCATCACAATCGGGAGAGATGTCGACCAGTTCGAGGACGTTGCCGCTGGTCTCACCTTTCATCCACAACTCATTGCGTGATCGGCTCCAGAAGTGAACCTTGCCGGTGGCGAGGGTCAGCTCGAGGCTCGCGGCGTTGAGATAGCCGAGCATCAGTACCCGGCCCGATGCAGCGTCCTGCACGATGCCCGGCACGAGGCCACGCTCGTCGAAGGAGACGTTCATGGTCGGTCTTCCCGCACCGGGATCCCGGCCGCGGCGAGGCCTCGTTTGAGGTCGGCGATGGCGATCTCGCTCCGGTGGAAGATCGAGGCGGCGAGCACGGCATCGGCCCGGCCGGGGGCGAGGGCTTCGATGCAGTGCTCGATCGTGCCGGCTCCGCCGGAGGCGATGATCGGAACCCCGACGGCGGCGCGGGCCGCTTCGAGCAGTTCGAGGTCGTAGCCGTCCTTCGTCCCGTCGCGGTCCATCGACGTGAGCAGGATCTCACCGGCACCCCGTCGCACCCCCTCTTCGATCCAGGCGATGGCATCGATGCCGGTCGGAGTACGGCCGCCGTGGATGTACACCTCCCAATCGGGGCGGCCGTCACGGCGCCGGGCGTCGACGGCGAGGACGACACACTGTGTGCCGAAGGTCTTGGCGCATTCGGAGATCAACTCGGGGCGCTGAACCGCGGCGGTGTTGACGGAGACCTTGTCGGCTCCCGCCCGCAGGACGGCACGCATGTCGGCCACGCTGCGGACGCCACCGCCGACGGTGAGGGGGATGAACACGTGCTCGGCGGTGCGGTGCACGACGTCGAGCATCGTCTCGCGGCCGTCGCTGGAAGCGGTGATATCGAGGAAGCAGATCTCGTCGGCACCCTCGGTAACGTAGCGGGCGGCCAGCTCGGCGGGATCGCCCTCGTCGACCAGCTCGACGAACCGCACGCCCTTGACAACGCGCCCGGCGTCGACGTCGAGACAGGGGATGATGCGTTTACGCAGCATTGGCGTTCTCCTTCGATATCTCCACGAAGTTGGCGAGGATCTTCAGCCCGGCCTCTGCAGAGCGCTCCGGGTGGAACTGCACCCCGACTCGCCGACCCGACCGCACCGCGGCAACGAACGGGTCGTCGTAGGCGCTCTCGCCGATGACGACCGCGCCGTTCTCAGGAACGGGCGCGAAGCTGTGGACGAAGTAGAAGGTCGACCCGTTGCGGATTCCTTCGAAGATCGGGTCGTCGCGGAGCTCTACGTCGTTCCATCCCATGTGGGGGAGCAGAGGAGCGTTGCCGAGTCGCCGCACTGTTCCGGGAATCAGCCCGAGCGCCATCGACCCGTCCTCCTCGGAGAAGTCGAAGAAGAGCTGGAGTCCGATGCAGATGCCAAGCAGCGGGCGTTCCCAGTGTCGCAGCGCCTCCACGAGTCCGGCTTGCTGGAGGCGTTCCATGGCGGCGGCGGTGGTGCCCACACCCGGAAGTACCAGGCCGTCCGCTCCGTCGATCTCCTCAGGAGTGGCTGCGATTCTCACCTCCGCGCCGGCGCGCCGCAATCCCTGGGCGATCGACACGAGGTTGCCGGCCCCGTGGTCGATCACGGCGACCGAGGTCATGTCGTGCCCTTGGTGGAGGGGATCCCCTCACGGCGAGGATCGTCTTCGACGGCATCGCGCAGGGCGCGTGCCAGCGCCTTGAAGACTGCCTCGGCTATGTGATGGTCGTTGGCGCCGGCGGCGGTGACGTGCAGGGTGAAGCCCGCGGTCCGGGCGAGTGCCTCGAGGGCATGCGGAATCATCTGGGTCCCGAGGGCGCCGATGCGCTCGGTGGTGAAGGGGATGTCGAGTACCGAGTACGGCCGGCCCCCGACGTCGACGGCCACCGTCGCCAGTGACTCGTCCATCGGCACGCAGGCGCTCCCGTAGCGCCGGATCCCGGCGCGGTCGCCGAGGGCGGCCGCGAACGCCTCGCCGAGGACGAGAGCGGTGTCCTCCACCGTGTGGTGCTCGTCGACCTCGAGATCGCCGGTGGCGTTGATCGTGAGATCGAACAGGCCGTGGTGGGCGAGGGCCTCCAGCATGTGGTCGTAGAACCCGACGCCGGTGGCGATGTCGGCTCGGCCCGAGCCATCGAGGTCGAGTTGGACGCGGACGTCGGTTTCGCGCGTGGTGCGCTGGATGTCGGAGGTTCGGCTCATGACAGGATCTGCTCCAGTGTGTCGATCAGACGGTCGTGTTCGGGGGCGGTTCGTACGGTGAAGCGAAGATACTCGCCGAGGGGCCCCGTCTCCGGGTAGGTACGGACGACGAGGGCCCGTTGCCTGAGATCGTCGGCGACCCGGTGGGCGTGGGGGCCCACCTCGCAGAGGAGGAAGTTGGCCGCTGAGGGAAGGACCCGAAGCCCGAGAGCCGCCAGGCGCTCGGCGAGCACGGCCCGCTCGGCGCCGATGGCATCGACGGTGCGCCGCATACGATCGGGCGCGTCCAAGGCGGCGACGGCGAGTTCCGCCGACAGCCGGGAGACACTCCCCGGAGGGCGGATGCCGTCGAGGACATCGATCAGGCTGGCGTGGGCCATGGCGAGCCCGACACGGGCCGCGGCCAGGCCGAACGCCTTGGAGAGAGTCTTCAGGACGATGACGTTGTGGTGCCGGTCGACCCATGGTGTCCAGTCTTCGCCCGCGAACTCCGCATAGGCGGCATCGAGCACGACCACTCCGTCGCAGGCGGCGACGATTGCCGTCACCGATTCGGGGGGAACCAGTGATCCGGTTGGGTTGTTGGGAACGCACAACCACACGAGATCGGCGTCGCGGGCGGCGTCGATGACGTCGTCGGCGGGGAAGGCGAAATCGGGGCTTGCCGCCGGAACCGGCACGTATTGGGCGCCCACCTGTCGGGTGGCGATCTCATAGAGCGTGTATGTGGGAGCGGGAGCCGCCGCCCGGCCGCCGGGAGATAGGAAGGCCCGGGCGCACAGGATCACCAGCTCATCCACCCCGGCGCCGGGAACGACCTGCTCGGGGGCCAGGCCGAAACGGCGCGCCGCTGCCTCCCGGAGCGGCCGGTAGTCGGCCGCCGGGTACTCGTTGAGCATTCCCGCGCTCGCGGCCACCACGTCACGCGCCCACTCGGTGTCGAAGGGCGAGCTGTTCTGGTCGAAGCGGATCACCTCGCTGACGTCCACGCCTGCGGATCGTGCGATGTCGGCGGTGTTCGGCTGCCACTGGTAGCGGGGGCTGCTCACGGTGTCTCCTCGAAGCGGATCTCGACGGCGAGCCGGTGGGCGGTGAGGCCTTCGGCGGTGGCGAGGGTGCCGATGGTCTCGCGCAGGCTCTCCAGGCCCTCCCGGGTCAGGTGTTGTACTTGACGCCACGAGCCGAAGTCGTCGACGGCGAGTGGCCCGTGTGAGCGCGCCAGGCCACCGGTGGGGAGCACGTGGTTGGCGCCGGTGGCGTAATCGCCTGCCGACTCCGGCGCCCATGGCCCCAGGTACACCGAGCCCGCTGCAACGAGCTGTTCGCCGTGCTCGAGCGCGGCGGCGGTGTGAATCGTGACGTGCTCGGAGGCGTACTCGTTGGCGAAGGCGATCGCTTCCTCGATCGATTCCGCTTCGACCAGGAGGCCGTGATCGGCGAGAGCGGAGCGCAGGATCGCCTCGCGTTCGAGACCGGGGAGGAGACGATCGATCTCGGCTACGACCTGCGGGATCAGCTCCGGGGCATCGGTCACCAGCGTCACCAGCGAGTCGGGGCCGTGTTCGGCCTGGCACAGCAGATCGGCGGCGAGGATGTGAGGCTCGGCGGTCGCGTCCGCGACGAGCAGCGCCTCGCTCGGCCCGGCCGGGAGGTCGACGGCACAGTCGCCGTAGACGGCCAGCTTGGCGGCCGTAACCCAGGCGTTGCCAGGGCCCACGATCTTGTCGACGGGACGGATCGTCTCGGTTCCGTAGGCGAGTGCCGCCACCGCTTGGGCGCCGCCGGTGACGTACACCTCCTCGACGCCGAGAAGAGCGGCCGCCGCCATGAGCACCTGAGAGACATCGCCCTTGTCGTCGGCCGGAGTGACGACGACGATCTCGGGCACGCCGGCGACCTTGGCCGGTACGACGGTCATGAGCAGCGATGACGGGTAGGCGGCACGGCCCCCGGGAACGTAGATGCCGACCCGCTGCAGCGGGGTCCAGCGCCGGTCGACCCGAACGCCCGGCGTCACCTCCAGGGGCTGATCGACCGGGCGCTGTGGCCTGTGGCAGGCCTCGATGTTGTCGATGGCTCGCCGGAGCGCCCGCTCGATCTCGGGCTCCAGCTCGGCGAGGGCGCTCGCCAGGCGCTCGGGGGGGAGTCGCAGCTGCTCGCGGGCGAGTCCCCCGCCGAAACGGCGATTGCAGTCCTGCACGGCCTGATCGCCGCCGGCGCGCACCTGGCTCACGATGTCGGCGGCGCGCTGTCTGACCGCCGGGTCGGGGACGGCGGAGCGTTGCACGAGCCCGGAGCGGTCCTCGTCGGTGAGGTCGGCGAGGCGGATGGTGCGGATCTTCACCGTGTCTCCTTCAGGGAATGAGCTGTTGGATGGGCAGCACCAGGATGCCGGATGCACCGGCCTCTTTGAGGCGGGGGAGCACGCCCCACACCTCGTCGCTCTCGACGGTCGAGTGAATCGCCACCAAACCATCGTGGGCGAGCGGAACCACCGTCGGCGCGTCGATGCCCGGGATGATTTCCTCGATGGCGTTCACCGCCGTCGCCGGTGCGTTCATCAGCACATAGCGCTTGCGGCGAGCGGCGACGACCGCCTGGATCATGGTGACGATCTCGGCGGCGAGGCCCGTGATGTCACCCTCGCGGGCGACCAGCACGGCCTGTGACTCGAGCACGGTGACGACCGGGCGCAGTCCGTTGACCAGCAAGGTGCTGCCGCTGGAGACGAGATCGACGATGGCGTCGGCGATGTCGAGCTTGGGGGCGACCTCGATCGAGCCTCGGAGCGGCACCGTGGTGATGGTGATGCCGGCGTCCGCGAAGAAACGATTGGTGGTGCGCGGGTGTGAGGTTGCCAATCGCAGGCCGTCGAAATCGGCGACCTCGGCCAGGTCGGTGGACTGGGGAACGGCGACGGTCAGGCGGCAGCGGCCGTAGCCGAGCTCGGCGGCGACCTGCAATCGTGTGCCCGTCTCGGTGAGGAGGTCGAGGCCGGTGATTCCCAAATCGGCCACACCGTCGGCGACCAGCTCGCACACGTCGTCGGTGCGCACGAAGAGCAGCTCGAGATCGATGTTGCGCACCCGCACCGAGAGTGCCCGTTCGGTCTTCTCGTACGAGAGCCCGCTCTGGCGCAGCAGGGTTGCGCTGGGCTCTTCGAGACGACCCTTGTTGGGAACGGCGAGTCGGAGCGTCATGAGGACTCCAGGTCGAACCCGAGCTTGGAGAGAACCTCGCGGTAGCCTCCGGTGCCGTGACGAAGCCATTGATTGATGCGCGTGATGGTGGCGGTGGAGATCCCGGTCGTCTCGTTGATCTCCCGGTAGTTGAGTCCCTCGGCGAGCAGCCGGACCGCCGTCCATCGCTGGCTCAGCTCCTCGAGCTCACGGAGAGTGCACAGATCACGGAAGAACCGCGCTGCTTCGTCTCTTGCCTCCAGCGCCAGGACGGCGTCGAAGAGGGCGGCGGTAGCATCGTTGCGCCAGTCGTCGTCTCGCATTGGGATACCCATCGGCTGCTCCACTTCGCCTGTCGGTTAGTATGAGGTAGTGTTTTAGCACATTAGCAGGCTACTTGGCAAGGACGGAGTGATGGATCTCATTCCGGCGGTGGATGTTCTGGACGGCAGAGTGGTGCGCCTCGATCAGGGCCGGTACGACGAGGTGACCGTGTACGGCGACGATCCTGCGCGGCAGGCGCGCGAGTGGATGGACCAGGGGCCCGCGTTGGTGCATGTGGTAGATCTGGCGGGGGCGCGCGACGGGCGAGCGGATCCGGGGTTGTGGAAACGGCTGGGGCAGGCGGGGATTCGGTTTCAGGTGGGCGGAGGCGTGCGGAAGGCAGAGGTTGCTGCGGCGGCAGTGGCGGCAGGAGCAGAGCGGGTGGTGGTGGGGACGGCCGCGGTGTGGGATCGGGCCGCGCTCGATCGTATGGTCGCAATGGTGGGGGCGAGCCGACTGGTGGCGGCGGTAGACGTGCGAGCGGGACGAGCGGCCGGGGAGGGGTGGCTCGACGATGGCCGGGATCTGGGCGAGGTGCTCGGCGAGCTGACCGGGGCCGGGATCGTGCGGGCCCTCGTCACCGGGATCTCGCGCGACGGCACGATGGAGGGACCGGATGTGGAGCTGCTGGAGCAGTCTGCTGCGCTCGCCCCGGGTCTACGGCTGATCGCCTCAGGAGGAGTGGGGTCGCTGGCGGATCTCGAGGCTCTCCGAACGCTGCCGCTCGAGGGCGTGATCGTCGGCAAGGCGCTCTACGAGGGCGTGTTCACGATCGCCGAGGCGCTGGCGGTGCTGGCGTAGGCGATCCGGTCAGCTCTGGTAGCGCTCGAGCGCCGAGTCCAGGTCGGCTTGACAGACCGCCAAGGCCGATGAATCGCGTCGCAGTGCCTGCAACGCCGCTTCACGCAGCACCCCGCTGAGGTCGGCGAACGACATACCTTCGGAGGCGGCAATCACCTTCTCGAGGTCGACGTCGTCGGCAAAGGGCATGTCGGAGATCTCGAAGAAGGCGCGGCGGGATGGGGCCGAGGGGAGGTCTAGCAGGAGGTGGGTCTCCAGGCGACCGGGCCGCAGCAGCGCCGGATCCACGAGGTCCAGACGGTTGGTGGCGCCGATCACGTACACATCTCCGCGTTCACTCACGCCGTCCATCTCCGTCAACAGGGCGGCGACCACCGAATCCGTCACCGAGTTGGTCGAGTTGCCTCGCACCGGGGCGAGAGCGTCGATCTCGTCGAAGAACAAGATGGAGGGCGCCACCGCTCTCGCTCGGGCAAAGACCTCACGCACGCCCCGTTCCGACTCGCCGACGTACTTGTCGAGCAGCTCGGCTCCCTTGATCGTGAAGAAGGCGGCACCGGCTTCGTGGGCGAGGGCCCGCACCACGAAGGTCTTCCCGGTGCCGGGCGGCCCATAGAGCAGCAGGCCACGGGGAGGTTCGATGCCCAGACGGGTGAACCGCTCCGGCTCGCGCAACTGCCAGATCACCGCCTCCGTGAGCCGTTGCTTCACCTCCTCCAGATTGGCCACCCGCTCGAAGCCGTAGCTCGGGATCTCTCCGAGCGAGGCGGTGCCCAGTGACGGTGTTGTGTCTCGGATGGCGCCGATCAGCAGCTCGCCGTCGACGGGCCCGCCCGTCTGCGCGATCAGGGCCGAGGCGTGCACGACCGTCGCCAGGATGTCGGCGCCCGAGAACCCGGCGGTGCGCGAGGCGAGCTGGGCGAAGTCGACATCGCGACTCGGAACCCGGGCGAGCGCCGCCTCGAACAGCAGAGTACGCCGGTTGAGATCAGGTGGAGGGATCAGCAGCGTGCGGGGTAGCAGGGGAGAGGCGGCGATCGATTCCGGGAGCTTGCCGACCGAGGAGGCGCCGAGCACACAAGCGAGTCGTGGCCGGCCGGCGACGGCGTCGAGGAACCAGCGCATGATGGCGGCCACCTGGGCTCGGAACATCGAGTCGTCGCCGACGACGGCATCGAGGCGATCGACGAAGACGACGGCGGGGGCAACGGCGTTGTTCACTGCCTTCTCCAGCAGCTCGAGCAGCTTGTCGGGCTTGAAGACCAGCTCGAGCGACACCTCGTGCACGGTGATGCCGATGGTGTGGGCGGCAGCCGCCACCACTTCCGACTTCCCGCATCCGGCCGGCCCGGCGAGCAAGACGCCGGCGACTCCGGGCAGACCCCAGGCATGGGGCAGGTCTTCGGACGAGGTCAGCAGCGAGAGCCACCCCGTCATGGTGTCGAGCTCGGCGTCGAGGCCGGCGAGGAGCGCCTCGGCGGTGGTGGGCGCTTCGCCGCCGGGGTGACCGGCCGGCTGACGGACGACGGCCGGAGGCTCTTCGCCCTGTTCGTGAACCACCGTTGCCGAACCGACCGTGCCCGCTGGGTTCGGCGTCACCTCGAGCACACGAAGCACCAGCGGATCGGGCGAGCCGTCGGCCGCACCGTAGGCGGGGAGCACGGCGACCGCGTCACCGACCGTGACCGGATTGCCCTGCAGGGAGCGGGCGAGGTGGCGGGCGTCGAGTGGGTCGTCCGTGCTGGAGAGCACCACCCGGCGCGCCTCGGGGAGCACGATGCGGACGATGTCGGGCGTGTCCCCGATGCGCACGCCTGCGTTTCCCATCGCCCGCGGCCCAAGATGGAGGGCGTTGGGGGACGAGACGTCGCCCGGCATCACCAGCACGTGGGTGTCGCCGATCTTGACCACGCCTCCGCCGGGGAGGCCCATCGCGGTCAGCAGGGCGGCATCGGCCCGAGCCTGGGAATCGACGCCTTCTCGAATCGTGAAGCGCATGAAGGCGAGGGTACTCCGCCCCCCGGCGACCCGAGGCACCCGGGGAACGCCCGGGTCCGTCACTTGGCGAGGGATTCGAGACGGCGAACCGGTCGCGATGGCATGTCGAACGGCCGGGCCGCCTCGATGATTCTCACTTCGGGCCGGTTGAGCCAATCCCACACCAATTGGCACTCTTCGGCTTCCGCCGTCGTGGAGGGTACCTCTCGAACGCTCGCATCCGATGGTGCAATGCGCATCAACGGTGGTGCCGCCGGGGCAACCCAGGCGGCGAGGAGCTTGCCGTCTTCGATCAGCGTTGACTCGCCAGCGCCGTCTTCTGCCCACAGCGCCCCGGCCCGCTGGAGTGTCTGCCAGACGCGTCGTTGCTCCAGGCTTCGGGAGAGCGCCCGATGCCGGTCACGAACCAGTGCCGCCTCCTCGAAGCGCCGGTCTCGGGCGTGAGCCCGGATCTTGTCGACGAGCGGATCGAGCAAGAGGGCCGGGTCGTGCTGCACGCCGTCGAGTAGCCGTGTGACGACCGCCTGGTATGTGGCATCCGAGACGGTGCCGTCACAGGGGCAGAGCGAGACCCCGAATCGTGCGAAGGTGCACGCGGTGCTGCGGGAACCGCCGCGGGTGCGGCAGCGGCGGATAGGAACCGCGTCCCAGATGGCCTCGACAACCCGCACCGCCGCCGGCCGCGATCGGTACGGCCCGAGCGTGACCAGGCTCTCGGATCCCAGGGTGCGGACCACCGAGAGCCTGGGAAACCGCTCCTCGGTGAGTTTCACCCAGTGGGTGGCCTTCGCCGGCCGGGAGCGGCGGTTGTAGCGAGGCCGGTGAGCATGGATGAGACGCAGCTCGGTGACGAGCGCCTCCAGCTCGGTGGCGCACTCGCGGTAGTCGATGTCGGCGAGGTCGCGCAGCATGTGTTCTCCGGCGCGGCGGGTGTCCCCGTAGAAGTACGAGCGCACTCGCGTCCGCAGGTTCCTCGCCTTGCCGACGTAGATGACCTGGCGGTCGCCGTCACGGAAGAGATAGACCCCGGGCGTGCGAGGAAGGCGCTCGGTGAGGCCGATCTTGGCGTAGTGGGGAGCACCCTTCGCCGTCGACAGCCGCAACAGATCCTCGAGGTGAGTGGCCCCGATGGTGCCGGCCCGCGCCAGCAGCTCCCAGAACACGTGGGCCGTCGCCTGAGCGTCGTCGAGGGCGCGATGGGCCGGTGAGATTGGCGAGCGGAGATGAGCAGCGAGCGTGGCCAGGTCCAGGTGGCGGACCTCGTCGCGCACCAGGCGCCGGGCCAGCCCCAGGGTGTCCACGCTGAGGTTGGGGAGCTTCCCGTAGCCGAGGCGGATCGCTGCCGCATCGAGAAACGACACGTCGAAGCGGACATTGTGTCCGACGATCACCGCGTCGCCCACGAACTCGAGGAGGGAGGGCAGGACCTCGCCGATGCGGGGCGCTTCGACGACCATGGCATGGGTGATGCCGGTGAGCACGGTGATCATCGGCGGAATGGGCTTACCTGGGTTGACCAGGGTCTGGAACGTGCCGGTGAGTTCCCCGCCAGAGAACCGGAGCGCTCCGACCTCGGTGATCTCGCAGTCGGCGGGTGACGTTCCTGTGGTCTCGAGGTCGAGAACGCAGAACGTGACCCGGTGCAGAGGAACGCCGAGGTCGTCGAAGGTTCGTTGCCGTCCGCCGGTCGTCACCGCCTGGTCCTCCTGAGGAATCGAGTCCGTTGGCTCACGCTCGCCGAGCATCCCAGATAGCTGTGACGGGATCCGGCCCGGCTACTCTGCCCCGGGCGCTGGAGGGGGAGTGGGTCACCGCTACGATGCGCGGCAAACGGGTGGCGCCGGGCATCTCGGGTGTTCCCCGGAGGATCGCCGAGAACGCACGAGCTCGGATCGGTCTCACCGAGGCCGTGCCGGACGACGACGGGACATGGGAGCTATAGGAATCATGATGACGGTGGACGGACCGCTGCGATGCAGCCACTGCGGCAACAAGACCCGGTTCGACATCTACGATCGGGTGCTGCGGCGCCGGTTCGCGCACTTCTCGCTGAGCGGCGACGTCGCCTACGAGGAAGAAGAGGTTCTCGAACGTACCGTCGAGCGGATCGTTTGCCGCTGGTGCGACCGCGATGACACGGTCGAGCCCATCGGCCCGGCAGACTGATCTCAGGCCCTTCGTTGCCGGACGGCCTCGTACAGCAGAAGGCCGGCGGCGGTGGCCGCGTTCAGGCTGTCGCCGATCCCGGCCATCGGAATCCGCACCCGGACGCAGGCGTCGTCCCACATCCGGGGTAGGCCGGAATGCTCGCTGCCGACGACGAGAGCGGCGGAGCCGGTCAGGTCGGCATCCCAGTAGTCCGTTGCAGCATCGGGGAAGCCGGCGACGAGCCGGAGCGAGTGCCGTGTTGCCCACGAGATGGCATCGGCCGCCGAGGTGATCGCCATGGCGGTGGCGAAGAGGGCTCCCTGTGAAGCACGAACGACGTTGGGGTTGAACACGTCGGTGCCGGCGTCGGCGACTACCACGGCGTTCGCGCCGGCGCCGTCGGCGATGCGCAGCATCGCCCCGAGGTTGCCGGGCTTCTCGATTCCCGCCACGACGAGCACGAGAGGGCGATCGCCGACTGCGAGCCGGTCCAGCGACGTGTCCGGCTTCCGGGCGACGCCGAGCACGCCGTCGGGGTGTTGCCGGTAGCAGACCTTGTGGAACGGCTCTTCGGCGATGGCGGTAATGGTGAGTCCGACGGCGACGAGCTGCTCGACGGTGGTCGTGCGATCGGCGTCGAGCAGTCGGGGGCACACGATCAGCTCCTCAACGACGACGCCGGCGCCGACGGCGCGTTCGAGCTCGCGGCGCCCTTCGATCAGGAAGCGACCTGTGGCATCACGCTCTCGGCGGCGTCGGAGCCGGGCCAGTGCTCTGATGCGGGGGTTGGCGGTCGAGGTGATGAGTTCGGGCACCGGCGTCACCAACTGCTGCCGCCACCACCGGAGAAGCCGCCGCCTCCGCCGAAGCTGCCGCCGAAGCTGCCGCCGCCAGACGAAGAGCCGCCCCACGAAGAGCCGCCCCACGAAGAGCCGCCGCCTCCGGAGAAGCCGCCGCCTCCGCCCCACCACGAACCGTGATCGGCCGACCAGGAATGGTCCCGGTAGACCGGTTCCCATCCGTAGCTGCCACGCTGTCCGTCCGTGATGACCCAGTGGTAGAAGAACAGCGTGAACGGGTCGAAGTCCCGCAGCCCGGAAGGAATGGGCTGTCCCGACCAGGTGTCGGTCTGGTTGCTCGTGCCCTCGTGGGCGAGCTCGGGAGCGAACCGGTCCGCATCGGCGATGTCGCTACGAGCGAGCGCCTGCCGCTGGGCTGCATAGGCGAGGGCGAAGGTGCGAGGGCCGCGCGGATCGGAGGCGCCGAAGGCCGCCGCCACGTCGGCATATGCGCCCTGCAATCCCAGCGCGGCGAGAGCCTGGCGTGCATCGAGCCAGCGGCGCATCGCCTGGGCCGGTTCCAGTGAGACCGCCAGGATGCCGGCGATGGTCTTGCGAGTGTCCCCGGTCAGACCTTCCTTGGCGAGTTCGTCGGCGAGTGCGAGGTACACCTGCGGACCGTCATCGCGCCGGCGCAACAGCGCAGTGGTGATCGAGACCGGGAGTCCCAGCCGGCGTGCCTCGGAGCGGATCCGCTTGATCTCACCGGGTTCCCGCAATCCGGCGAGGGCGTACTCGATGGCCTCTGCGGGCTCGAGCACCTGGTCCCGGTTGCTCTCGTACGCCGCCAGGAAGTCATCCAAGTCTTCCTCGTCGTGGTTCATGAGCAGCAGGGCGGCCACCGCCGGGATCGAGAGGCCGTCTTGGGTGAGCGAAGCGCCCTTCTCGGCCAGTTCGGCGCGTACCAGCTCGTAGCGGCTGAAGGCGGTGCTGGGGTCATCGCCGAGGTCGGCGAGGGCCGCGGCGACGGCGGGGCGGGCAGTCGAATCGGGGAGGGTCGAGTACAGCGCATGGAGTCGATCGGTCTTGGCCTGGGCGGTGGAGTAGACCGCGTCCAGCTCCTGGGCCGAGGTCGCCAAGGGTGAGGAGCCATCGAGCGCGGGTGCGGCCCGGAGGAAGCGTTCTCCGACATCGGTCAGGTCGGCGTGACCGACGGCGGTCTCGGTGAGCCGGTCCTCGATCGCTCGCCCGAGCCGGAAACGGGCCGCCGCCACTCGGTGGGGGCGCAGGCTGTCGATGATGCGGTTCAGCTCCTGGCGCTTCACTTCGAAGAGCCGCTCGTCCCCATCGTCGACGTCGAGGACCTCCTCGATGGAGCTCTGGAGGGCCCCCTCCAAGAGTGGCCGCTCCGAGGAGGACCGAAGCTCCAGCGGGACCGCGGTATCGGTCCGCAGCCGCTCGGGGTCGATGACGGAGATGAGCGACTGCGACCAGACGGCGTGCAGGGCGTCGAGATCGCTCACGGAGTCTCCGCCGTCGATGGCACGCAGTGTGGTCACGGCCGCGGTCGTCGGGATGGTGGTGGCTTTCCCGGTGAAGGGGAGGGCGTAGTCGTCGCGAGCGGGCAGCTCGTGGCCTGCCGGCTCGAGACGGGTGACGTCGCCGTCGATCAGCTCGGCGCGGGCCGTGCGAATGCGCTTCTGCTTGCGCCGGCGCGCCGCGTAGAGACCCGTGCCGCCGCCGGCGAGGGCGGCGATGCCGAGAACCCCGAGGATGAGGGATCCTGACGGCCCGCCGGAGGAGGTGCTGGGCTCCTCCAGCTCCTGTTCCAGGCTACCGATGATGGCGAGGGCGCCGCCCTCGAAGTCACCCCGTCCGAAGAAGCTGTCTCCGGCCCCGGCGATGCGGGACTCGGGGAGGCTCAGTCCGGGCCCGGTGGTCACCTCGGTTCTGCGATTGGCGAGGTCGATGAGGATCACGATGCCGGCGGGCCCATCGGCCATGCCGACGCCCCAAGCGTTGCCGAGATCTTGGGCGAACTCGAGCGGTTCGCCCTGCGGGGTGGCGTCGACTATGACGAAGGCGATCTGGTGGCCGTATTCGCCGACGAGGGCGTCGATGGCGGCGGTGACCCGGGCGTCGTCGTCGACCACGCCCGCGTCGTCGGTGAACCAGCCCTGGCACACAACACCTAGATAGGTGCCGCAGTCGGCGGGCTCGGTGGTCTGCGCCGCGGCGGGGAGTGCCGTGATTGCCAGGAGGAGCACGGCGGGCACGAGAATGCGGAGGATCTTGCTGCTCACGATGCGCCACGCTAGGAGATTGCCGAGCAATCCACCAGCGGCCGGGCGGCGACGCCCGGCGAGCCTCTGGTAGCTGCGTCGGACATCGTTGGCAATCATCGTTTCCCAGCGGTGTCTTCGCGGCCCGAGACGGCGTGCGTGTGGCTCAGTCGAATCGCCCGGCCGCGGCGCCGCTTCAGGTTCGGAGTGCGAAGTGGTCGAAAGCGTGACGCTCGAGGGCATCACGATCCACGTCGACCCCGATGCCCGGCGCCATCGGAGGATGCAGCATGCCGGCGTCGTCGAGACGCCACGGCGGGTCGACGATGTCGGTCGTGAAGAAGTGATCGGATGCAGCGAGGTCGCCGACCACCCCGGCCTCGGGCAGGGTGGCGAGAGCGAGCGCGTGGCCGCGGCCGATGCCGCTCTCGACGAGGCCTCCGATGCGGACGCCGCAACCGGCTGAGCCGATGCGTCGAGCCAGCGCGGCGGCGGTGGAGGTACCAAGCCTCCCCGCCTTGAGATTGAAGACGAGGCCGGCGTCCTGGTCGAGGGCCTGTTCGATGGCGGCGGCGTCGGTAGCCGATTCGTCGAGGACGATGGGGGTGTGCAGGCGCCGGGCGAGTTCGGCGAGGCCGGCGAGGTCACCCGGGGGGATGGGCTGTTCGAGGTAGGCGAGTCCGAGAGTGTCGAGCGCGGCGAGGCGGGGATCGTCCACCGTGAGCGAGCCGTTGGCGTCGGCTCCGAACGTCATCGTGGGGAAGGCCTCCACGACGGCGGCGATCGTCTCGGGCGCGGTTTCGGGCCCGATCTTGAGCTTGGCGGCCCGGTATCCCCGGGCGCGAGCCTTCTCGACGGCGTCGTGAACAGAGCCGACGTCGGTTGCCAGACCGAGGGCGGCGCTGGCAGCGACGGGCGCGACCTCGCCACCGAGGTGGGACCAGAGGGGCACGCCGCGGGCTTTGGCCGCGAGATCGGTGAGTGCTTCGTCGAGAGCGGCGGCCGCCGACGTGCCGGGGAGAGCATCGAGTCCGGAACGGAGGCAATCCCAGGCCTGCTCGAAGTCCTCACCGCCGTGTCCGGGGTACGGCGCCGCCTCCCCCCAGCCCACGAGGCCTTCCTGTTCAACGGCGACGGCGGCGAGCCGGCGGGAGGTGACGGTGCCGGAGGCGGTGACGAACGGCTCGCGCAGCGGCAGCTCGATGGCCCATCCCCGGACGCGGAGAGTACCTTCGGGCCTCATGGCACTGGCGCCGGCCGGCCTAGAGGCCACTCCCGCGCAGTGAGCCGGTGGTCTTGACGATTGATTCGTAGTCACCCTGATAGAGGACGCAGATCCCGGTCCGGTCGCCGTCCTCCCAGCCTTCTTCTGTCGGTGTGAAGACGTCCAGCCACACCAACGAGTCGTCCCAGGCGGTTCCCACGTATGTTTCGAACTCGTCGAGGCAGGCGTAGCCGGCGGCCTCGTAGACGGTTTCGAAGCCCGGGTACATGTCCGGCAGCACGGTCACGGTGGTGGGGACGATGGTGACCTTGGCGAACACCTCGTAGTCGTGCGGCTCGTCGCAGTCGATGATGTCCACCTTCTCGAACGTCTCTCCGCTCGGCTCGTCGAGGCATTCGCCCACCTCGATGCGATCGACGGACTTCGAGCTGTCGAGGAACGACACGAGGGCGATGATTCCTACGACGGCCAGGATGGCGAGGCCGCTGAATCGCCACAAGGTGCTGAGCAGGCCGCGGCTGGGTTTCCGGGTGGGTGTGGTCCCGGTTGTCTCGAGGGGGCCTTGCGCGCTCCAGTCGTCCGGCGAGTGTTGCACGGTGGTTTCGTCCGCTCCGGTGAGCAGATCAGGCGTGCGCCACGTTTCGGGGGAGTGCTCCACAACGGGGGGTTCGGTTTCGGCGGTCGGCTCGGACGGCGCCGCGGCGCCGGCCAGCTCGGTCCACCCTTCCTGTTGTGGCTCCTCCGGTTCGGCGGTCGGCTCGGACGGCGGCGTTGCCGGCTCCGGAGCAAGACCTTCGGACGGAGCAGTCGGCTCCGATCCGAGCCCCTGGCGGGCTCGGCGCAGCATATCCTCGCTGCTCAACTGGTCGTCGGGCGGTTCACTGGTCATAGATCCCTCGTCGTCGGGGGTCGCATCATACGCAGTCCTCGTCTTCGTATCGGGGCACGAGGGTCTAGGTTTCGAGGAGATGCTCTCGCGGACGCTGCACATCGGCGGGCCCCTCGATCTCGAAGCGACGCTCGGAGTGCTGGGGCTCACGGTTCGCCCTGTCGCCTCGGTCCAGGGCAACGAGGCGCTGTGGGCGACGCGCAGTTCGGACGGCCCCGTCACCGTGCACCTCATGCGCACCGGCAACACGGTCTCGGCAGTCGCCTACGGCCCGGGAGGGCGCTGGGCCCTCGAGCAGCTTCCCCGGTTCCTCGGGCTCGACGACGAGCCGCGGGAGTTCCGTCCCCATCCGGGCATCGTCGCCGAGCTGCACCGCCGTGCGCCCGGGTTCAGGCTGGGGCACACCGGGAGGGTGTTCGAGGCTCTGATGCCCACCATCGTCGCCCAGCGAGTGACCACCGAGTCGGCCCGGCGCAGCATGCGGGCTCTGATCGAGCGTTACGGGGCGGAGGCGCCGGGGCTCCACCAGCTCCGGCTGCTGCCGGCACCCGAGGTCCTGGCCGCCCTGGACTACGCGGATCTCCATCCGGCGGGGATCGAGCGGAAGCGGGCGGTGACGTTGATCGAGGTAGCGCGGCGGGCGGCGCGGATGGAGGAGATCATGGGCCTCGACATCGCGGCTGGCCGGGAACGCCTGCTCGCGGTGCGCGGCGTCGGCGAGTGGACGGCGGGCCATGTGATGGGCATGGCCCTTGGTGACCGTGACGCGGTGCCGCTGGGAGACTTACATCTCCCGAGCCTGGTGACGTGGCTGCTGGCGGGTGAGGAAGACGGCGACGATGATCGTATGGTTGAGCTGCTGGAGCGGTATCGCCCACAGCGACGGCGGGTGGTGCTGCTGATGAAGCGCTCGGGGCTCCATCCGCCTCGCCGCGGGCCGCGGCGGCAGCATCAGCCCATCGATTGGTGGTGACGTTGGCGACCGCGGGTTCGGTCAGCGGGGCAAGTCCGATCGCCCCATGAGGTGCTCGTCGACGGCGCGGGCACACTGCCGGCCCTCACGAATCGCCCACACCACCAGCGATTGGCCGCGGCGCATGTCTCCGGCTGCGAAGACACCGGCCACGCTGGTGTGGTAGTCATCGGTGCCGGCGGCGACGTTCCCGCGCTCGTCGAGCGCCACACCCAGGTCGGTGAAGAGCCCTTCCTGGGCCGGGCTGGTGAATCCCATCGCCAGCAGCACGAGGTCGGCGGGCAGCTCGAAGTCGGTCCCTGGGAGCTCGCGCATCTCCCAGGACCCGTTGTCCTGTTCCCACGTGACCTCGATACCGTGCAGGGCGCTGGCCCGGCCTTCGGAGCCGGTTATCTCCTTGGTGGCCACCGACCAGCGGCGCCTGCAACCTTCCTCGTGGGATGAAGAGGTGCGCAGCTTGTTGGGCCAGTCGGGCCACACCAGCGCCTTGTCGACCTTCTCGGGTGGCTTGGGAAGGATCTCGAGTTGGGTCACCGATGCCGCGCCCTGCCGGTTGGCGGTGCCGACACAGTCGGCGCCGGTGTCGCCGCCGCCGATGACGATCACGTGCTTGCCCTCGGCGACGACCGGGGCTTCGTGCTTGATCGTCTCACCCCCGATGCGCCAGTTCTGCTGGACGAGCAGCTCCATGGCGAAGTGCACGCCGTCGAGCTCGCGGCCGGGCACGGCGAGATCGCGCGGCTGTTCGCATCCTCCGGCGAGCACGATCGCGTCGTAGTCGGCCATCAGTGTCTCGACGGGAACGGTGATGCCAACGTGGCTGTTGACCCGGAACTCGATGCCCTCCGCCTGCATCTGGGAGAGACGCCGGTCGATGACGGACTTGTCGAGCTTGAAATCGGGGATGCCATAACGCAGCAAGCCGCCGATCTTCCGGTTCTTCTCGTAGACGACCGTCTCGTGACCGGCCCGTCCGAGCTGCTGGGCACACGCCAGGCCGGCTGGGCCGGAGCCGACGACGGCGACCCGCTTTCCGGTGCGCCGCGCCGGGATCTGCGGCTCGATCCAGCGTTCGTCCCACGCCCGTTCGATGATGCTGTGCTCGATGGTCTTGATGGTCACCGGGGCATCGTGCAGGTTGAGGGTGCAGGCTTCCTCACACGGTGCCGGGCAGATCCGTCCGGTGAACTCGGGGAAGTTGTTGGTGGAATGCAGCACCTCGACGGCATGGCGCCAATCGCCTCGGGCCACGAGCTCGTTCCAGTCCGGGATGATGTTGTCGACCGGGCAGGCGTGGTGGCAGTACGGCGTGCCGCAGTCCATACACCGTAGACCCTGCCGTGCCAACTCCTCCCGTTCGAGCGGAACCGTGAACTCCCGGTAGTTGTCGACGCGGACTTCGATCGGCAGGGAGGCCCGATCACGGCGGGCGACCGTCCGGAAGGCGTTCTGATCACTCATCAGGCGCCCTCCGCGGCTGCATGCGCCGGCTTCTCGAGGGCACGGCGGAACTCCTTTGGCGTGACCTTGGCGAACCGCCCGAGGTAGTGGTCGAAATCGGCGAGGATCTCGCGGGCGCGTGAGCTGTCGGCAAGGCGGGCATGGCGCGCGATCAGGATGCGAAGGCGCCAAGCGTCGTGGTGAAGGGGATCCGCCATCAGGTCCTCGAGGGTTGGCTCGCCGCTGATCGGCGGGTCCTCACCGGGCAGCACGGGCGTGAGGTCGACCATCGACCGGTTGCAGCGCTGAGCGAAGAGACCCTCGCCATCGATGACGTAGGCGATGCCGCCGCTCATACCCGCCGCGAAGTTCCGGCCGGTCTCGCCGAGTATCACGACGCAGCCGCCGGTCATGTACTCGCAACCGTGATCGCCCACCCGCTCTACGACGGCGATTGCTCCCGAGTTGCGTACGGCGAAGCGCTCGCCGGCGCCCCCGTTGAAGTAGCACTCGCCGGAGATGGCACCGTAGAGCACCGTGTTGCCGATGATGATGCTCTCGCTCGGGACGATGGGGCCGCAGGGCGGTGCCTTGATGATGATGCGACCTCCGGACAGGCCCTTGCCCACATAGTCGTTGGCGTCGCCCTCGAGCTCGAAGGTGATGCCCCGCGCCAGCCAGGCGCCGAAGCTCTGACCGGCGGTGCCGACGAACCGGATCGAGATCGTGTTGTCGTCGAGGCCGGCATCCCCATAGCGCCGTGCCACCTCGCCCGACAGCATCGCGCCCACCGTCAGGTTGGTGTTCGAGATCGCCATTTCGATCGCGACCGGCTCGCGGCGGTCGAGGGCGGGCTCGGCTTGCGTGATGATCTCGTTGTCGAGAGCCTTTTCCAGCCCGTGATCCTGCTGCTCGCAGTTGTGGGTCGCCACTCCCGGAGGGGCCTCGGGCTTGTGCAGGATGTGGCTGAAATCGAGACCCTTGGCCTTCCAGTGAGCGACGGCGCGCCGCTGGCCGAGGCGGTCGCTGCGGCCGATCATCTCGGCGAAGGTGCGGAACCCGAGCCGGGCCATGAGCCGGCGCGTCTCCTCGGCCACGAACATGAAGAAGTCGACCACATGTTCCGGCCGGCCTGGGAAGAGCTTGCGCAGCTCGGGGTCCTGAGTCGCCACCCCTACCGGACAGGTGTTGAGGTGGCACTTGCGCATCATGATGCAGCCTTCAGAGATGAGGGCCGCCGTTCCTATTCCCACCTCGTCGGCTCCGAGCATGGCTGCCACCACGACGTCGCGGCCGGTGCGGATCCCGCCGTCCGTTTGCACCGCGATCCGACCCCGGAGCCGGTTGGCGACCAGAGTCTGGTGGGTCTCCGCAAGGCCGATCTCCCAGTGGGAGCCCGCCTGCGTGATGGAGGTGAGCGGGCTGGCGCCGGTTCCTCCCTCGTTGCCCGAGATCAGGACGTGGTCGGCGTAGGCCTTCGCCACCCCGGCGGCGATGGTCCCCACCCCGACCTCGGAGACCAGCTTGACGCTGATACGGGCCCGGGGGTTGACACACTTGAGATCGTGGATGAGCTGCTTGAGGTCCTCGATCGAGTAGATGTCGTGATGGGGCGCCGGCGAGATGAGGCCGACGCCGGGTGTCGAGTGCCGAACCTCGGCGATCCAGGCGCTCACCTTGTGCCCGGGGATCTGGCCTCCTTCACCGGGTTTTGCGCCCTGCGCCATCTTGATCTGGATGTCGTCCGCGTTCACCAGGTACTCGGTGGTGACTCCGAAGCGGCCGGAGGCGACCTGCTTGACGGCGGACCGGGCGGAATCCCCGTTCGCCATGGGCCGGTACCGGCTCGCCTCCTCTCCGCCCTCGCCCGTGTTGGACTTGGCGCCCAGCCGGTTCATGGCGATGGCGAGGGTGGTGTGGGCCTCCCACGAGATGGACCCGAAGGACATGGCGCCGGTGGCGAAGCGTTTGACGATGTCGGCGGCCGGCTCGACCTCGTCGAGCGGGATCGGCTCGTCGAGGAAGTCCAGCTCGAAGAGGCCTCGCAGGCTCTTCAGCTTCTCGTTTTGGTCGTTGACGATCCGCGAGTACTGCTCGTACTTCTCGTAGCTGCCCTCTCGGACGGCATGCTGGAGCAGGGTGATCGTCTCGGGGGTCCAGACATGTTCCTCGCCGCGGAGGCGGAAGGCGAGCTCGCCGCCCACGTCCAGGCCTCTGCGGAAGAGCGGGTTGGTCGTGTACGCGACGCGGTGGCGGCACACGGTCTCTTTGGCGATCTCGGTGAGGCCGGCGCCTTCCACCATCGAGTAGGTGCCGGTGAAGTAGCGGTCGATGAAGTCGGTGGCGAGGCCGACGGCGTCGAAGATCTGGGCGCCGCAGTATGACTGGAAGGTGGAGATGCCCATCTTGGACATCACCTTGAGGATGCCTTTGTCGAGTGCTGTGACGTAGCGTCGCTGGGCTTCCTCGACGGTGATACCGCCCGGGAGCTCGTCGACGAGCGAGGAGATGGTGTCGAACGCCAAATAGGGATTGATGGCCTCGGCGCCGTACCCGGCGAGCAGGCAGAGATCGTGGACCTGTCGGGCCTCGGCGGTCTCCACGACGAGGCCGGCCTCGGTGCGCTGTCCCTCACGGATGAGGTGATGATGGACCGCCGATGTCGCCAGGAGAGCCGGGATGGCCACCCAATCGATGTCTGCGCAGCGGTCAGAGAGGATGAGGATGTTGAAGCCGTCGCGTATGCCCTGGCCGGCCTGCTCGCAGAGTCGGGTGAGGGC
Source organism: uncultured Acidimicrobiaceae bacterium (assembly GCA_964569015.1). Lineage (GTDB taxonomy): Bacteria > Actinomycetota > Acidimicrobiia > Spongiisociales > UBA5794 > CAYQEC01. The sequence goes on from CAZMSN010000004.1 coordinate 52,170, forward strand.
AGGCTCCATGCCCTCTGCGCCCTCGCTCGCCGGGTAGCAGATGCTGAGGCGGATGGTTCGGAAGGCGTTGTCGACGTGGTTCTCGATGCGGCGGATGCGCTCCAAGTCGACGTTGGTGAGGATCGGCTGCTCGACCTCCAGGCGCCGGTGGAAGCCGCTCGTGTCGAGATCGAGCAGATTGGGGCGCGGTCCGATCAGGGACACCAGCGACATGACCATCTCCTCGTGGATTGGGTCGATGGGCGGGTTCGTCACCTGGGCGAAGTTCTGCTTGAAGTAGTCGTAGAGCATCTTGGGTCGGTCGGAGAGCACCGCCGGAGGGATGTCGCGGCCCATCGAGCCAATGGGATCCTGTCCTGTTGACGCCATCGGCTTGAGATAGAACTCGATGTCCTCTCGGGTATACCCGAAGGCCTGCTGCGCCGCCCGCAGCGTCTTGGCGGCCGGGGGCATGGAGGCCACCTCGGACGGAAGCTGGCTGAGGTGGATTTGGGTCTCGTCGAGCCACTTGCGGTAGGGCTTGGCCCCTGCCAGGTCGGCCTTCAGCTCGTCGTCGTCGATGATGCGGCCCTGCTCGAGGTCGATGAGCAGCATCTTCCCGGGCTGAAGGCGCCATTTCTCGACGATGTCCTCCTCGGGGATGTCGAGGGTGCCCATCTCCGAGGCCATGACCACCAGATCGTCGTCGGTGACGAAGTATCGGGCGGGACGGAGACCGTTGCGATCGAGCGTGGCGCCGATCTGGCGACCGTCCGTGAATGCCACCGCCGCCGGACCATCCCACGGTTCCATCAACGCCGCGTGATACTCGTAGAACGCCTGGCGCTCAGGGTCCATCAACGTGTTGCTCGACCACGCCTCGGGGATCATCAGCATCATGGCGTGCGCCAGCGGGTAGCCACCGGCCAGCAGGATCTCGAGGGCGTTGTCGAATGTGGCGGAGTCGGAGGCGCCGTCGCCGATGAGCGGCCACAATTTCTCGAGGTCGTCTCCGAGGATGTCCGATGACATGGACTGGCGGCGGGCCATCATCCAGTTGATGTTCCCCCGCAAGGTGTTGATCTCGCCGTTGTGGCACAGACGGCGGAAGGGCTGGGCGAGCCGCCAACTCGGGAAGGTGTTCGTCGAGAAACGCTGGTGGATGAGGGCCAGCGCCGACTCGACAAGCGGGTCGGCGAGATCGCGGTAGTACACCGCGAGGTTCTCGGCGAGCATCATGCCCTTGTAGGTGAGCGTGCGTGCCGAAAGCGATGGCACGTAGAACTCGCCCTCCTCGATGAGACGGGGGACACGCTGCCGCACGTGGGAGAAGGCCTGCTTGCGGACTACGAACAGCTTGCGCTCGAAGGCGTCGGTGTCGTCGAGATCCTTGCCCCAGCCCACGAAGACCTGCCGTATGCGCGGTTCGATGGGTTTGACGCTCTCGCCGAGGCAAGTCGAATTCACCGGAACGTCACGCCAACCCAGCAGAGTCAGGCCCTCCCGGAGCACCATCTCGGTGATGGCGTTCTCGCAGACGGTGCGATTGACCTCATCGTGGGGGAGGAACGTCATGCCGATGCCGTATCGGCCCGCCGCGGGCAGCTCGAAGTCGATTCCGGAGGCGTTGGATCGCAAGAACGCGTCGGGGACCTGGATGAGCATGCCGGCCCCGTCTCCGGCCAAGGGGTCTGCGCCGACGGCGCCACGGTGGGTGAGATTGGTCAGGACGGTCAGGCCGTGGTCGATGATCCGCCGGCTCTTGCGGCCCTTGATGTCGGCAACGAAGCCGATGCCACAGGAATCGTGGTCGAGCCTTGGGTCGTAGAGTCCTCGGCCCGGTGGTCGTTGTGCTCGGCTCATCGGTGTCGCCCTCGTCCGGGAGGCCGGCCGGGAGAGATCGCGGCCCGTGCCCGGCCTTCATCGTGCGGGGGATCGTAGACGAGTGCTCGACGCCACAACAACGCTCGGGTCGCTTTCATGGCCGCCCCTAGCAGGGCGCATGCGGGTGCCGCGATGTGCTTGGATGCCATCGCCGGCGGAGTCGGCGTCGGGCCTTCCGGCGGGTAGTGTGACGCCCCGGCGAGGTCAATAGAGCTCGTACTCGCCGGCGATGAGCCGGTCTCGTACCCCGCGCCAGTCGGCGAAGCACTCCTTGACGACGCTCGCGATCTGCGCTTCGTCGGCGTCGCCGGTGATCTCGACGTGTACCGCCTCGGGATCGGTGACGGGCCGGCCGATCGAGCTCAGCAAACGAATCGTGGTCTCCGCGACGTCCAGTTCGCTGCACAATCGGCGGGCGATGTCGTAACCGACGGCGTGGTACGTCTTGCCGACGTGGGCGGCCGGGTTCTTTCCAGCGGTGGCCTCCAGGCTCATGGGCCGGTATGGCGTGATGAGGCCGCCGAAGCGGTTGCCGCGGCCGACCTGGCCGTCGTCGCCGGCCTCGGCCGAGGTCCCTGTGAGCGTCAGGTAGGGCATGTCCTCGCGGTCGCCCCGGTTGATCATGACCTCGACGCCGGGCCCGAGGTGCTGGCTGGTGATGGCGGCCACGGCCTCGTGGACCGCGGTCAGCGCCTCCTCGTACTCGGAGCGATTGTGGACGGCCCGTGCCAGCACCGCGACGGCGACGGTGAGGTGGATCGTGCCGTCGATGCGCGCCCCCATCACCTTGATGTCGCGTCCCACCGGGACTGCGGAACGGAAAGCGGCGCCGTTGAGATGATGCTCGACCCGGTGGACGGTTTCCTCGAGTGGCGAGCGGGGTATCGATACCACCGCGAACGAGGTGTCGTTGGAGAGGGGAGCATCGTCGAGCCGTGACGTCACGACCGCGGCCAGGTCGATCGACGACTGATTGAGCCAGATCTCGACGTCGAAGGCTTCCGCGGTGGCGTCCGGGAGCAGCTCCAGCAGCTTCGCCTTGTACGCGACGGCGAGCGCCTCGATGTCGGGCCGCCATTCTCGGGTGGAGTCGGCTTTCCCGACCAGCACGAGCCGCGAGGGCTGGAGGTGGCGTCCACCGCCGAAGCCGACCTCCACCGTCCCTGCCGCCAGCACCGCCTTGTCGACGTTGAAGTGCTGGACGCGGCCGGTATGAGCGAGGTACTCGCGGGCCAGTTCACGAGAGAGTTCCTCGGAGAGATGGTCGCAGATGGTGTCGGGGTGTCCCGTGCCCTTCCGCTCTACGAACTCGACCGGAGGCGCATAGGGGGCGCGGCGCGTGACCCTGAACTTCATACTCTCACCGGGGTGTCGATACGGATTCTGGGGAATGCTAGCGGCCGGTCGACAGGGCCGGAACCTGCCTCAGCCTTCGGCGGCGCGCCACGCGTCGCGCAGCTTCACTTTGGCTCCCGAACGGAGCAGGGCGCCGCTGTAGATCTTGCCGGCGAGGCGGATGAGTAGATACACCGCACACACCATCAGCGTGAGCGAGAGAGTGAGTTCCCACACCGACGCCTCTCCACTCGCCATGCGCATCGGCATGGTCATCGGGGCAAACGGGGGGAGGAGGGAGGCGATGCGGAGAACCGTGTTCTCCCCGGCGAGAGAGAAGGACGCCACGAAGTAGCCGATCATCAGCAGGATGGTCATGGGAAAAGCGACGTTCTGAGCCTCCTCCTGCCTCGACACCAGCGATCCGGCGGCGGCGTAGGCGGTGGCGTAGAAGGCGAAGCCGAGCACGAACCAGACGAAGACCGCGAGCGCGATGGCCGCTGTTGCGGTCGGGACGTCGAACGCATCCTGGATTCGGAGCCCGACGAGGGCGATGCCTCCCACCACGATCAACTGTGCCAGCCCGAGCACGCCGATACCAAGGATCTTGCCTGCCAGGAGCGTGTGGGGCCGGACCGCGCCGAGCACGACCTCCACGACACGGTTCGTCTTCTCCTCGATCACCCCGATGAGGATCCACTGCCCGTAGGTGATGATCGAGATGAAGAGGAACACGGTCGCTCCGAAGGCGAACGCTCGGTTGGAGGCTTCTCCGGTGCCGTCGGCGCCGATCTTGCGGATCTCGTAGTCGCCGGTGAGGAGGTCGGCGAGGTCGCCTGGGCTCAGGCCGAGTGTGGCGGCCCGGTCGAGGGCGCCTGCCGCCATGAGCGAGGCGTCGACGAGGGCCATGAGGGTGGGGTCGGTGGCATCGTTGACCACGATCTGGCCAGGCGCGACGACGATGTCGACGTCTCCGTCTTCGAGAGCGGTCTCGGCGGCGGCGAGGTCGTCGAAGGCGGTGGAATCCACCGTGACATCTGCGATCGGGGCGGTGGCCGTGACCTGCTCGACCATCGCCGGGTCCACCTCGCCAACCGTGCCGATGGTCCACTGCACACCGCCCACGCTGTCGAAGAAGCTCGGGGCGACGATGACGGCGATCACGAGGAGGATCGTCAGTCCGGTGGAGAACTGGAAGGCGCGACTCATCACGCGCTCTTTGAAATCACGGATCGCCACCAGCAGGAGTGAGGTCAGCGGCCTCACCGTCCCACCGCCTCTCGGAAGACCTCCGACAGGTTGGGCGGTTCGAAGCTGAACTGGCGGACCACTCCCGCCTTCTCGGCGACGGCGACGATGGCTCCCAGGTCGGCGGTGTCGTCGAGCCGGAGCCGGACCCGTCCGTCTCCGATCGAGACCACCTCTGCTCCGGGGATCGCGGACGGCCAATCGGGTGAGCCGCCGGAGATCTCGACGTCCAGGTAGCGATACGGCGACCGGGCCCGAAGCTCACGAACCGGGCCGTTCAGCACGATCCGTCCCTCGTTGATGACGACGACGTCTTCGCATAGGTCCTCGACGAGGTCGAGCTGATGGCTGGAGAACACGACGGCGGCGCCGGCGGCTGCCCGCTCCGAGAGGATCTCGCCCATCGACTCGACCCCGAGGGGATCGAGGCCGGCGAAGGGCTCGTCGAGCACGAGCAGGTCGGGTTCGTGGACGAGGGCCGCGGCGAGCTGGATCCGCTGCTGGTTGCCGTGGGACAGCTCCTCGAGCCTGCCGTCGCGTCGCTCCGCCACGCCGAGCCGTTCGAGCCACTCCGAGGCTCGGTGGCGGGCGGCAGTCTTGCTCATTCCGTGGAGCCGACCGAAGTAGACGAGCTGCTCGTGGATGCGCATCCGTGGGTAGAGGCCGCGTTGTTCGGGCATGTAGCCGAAGCGGAGACGGGTCTCGGCCGAGATCGTGTCGCTGTCCCAGCGCAGCGCTCCGTGGTCGGGCCGGACGAGCCCGAAGATGGCGCGCATGGCGGTGGTCTTGCCGGCGCCGTTGGGGCCAAGGAAGCCGAGGAGCTGTCCACGCCGGACTTCGAACGAGCACCCGTCGAGGGCGGCGACGTCCCCGTAATGCTTGTGGAGGTCCTGCAGTTCGAGCACGAGAGATGTCCTGCCGAGGAGAGCTGTGTCAAGTACACTTTACATCGTAGCGGCCGGCGACCTGACCCAGGCGGCCTCGCATCCTAACCACGGCGTCGGAAGGGCGCGTCACGAACCGGTGTCGGCTCGGAATCAGCTCGGCGGGTTACCCCAGCGCTCGTAGTGAACGACATCGTCGACGGGGCGCCGGCCCCGCCGCAGCGATCTCGATCGGCGATCGGGTGCCGGGTGGCCGATGGTCACGATCCCCACCGGTGCCACGTCCTCGGGGATGTCGAGCAGGGCCTTCAGCTCGGAGACGGCGTGGGCACCGAGGAAGCCGGCGGCGAGACCCTCGTCGACCGCCGCCAGCAGCAGCAGCATCACGGCGGCGCCGGCATCGACCCACCAGTAGGGGACCGGCCAGTCGATCTCGCGGCCCTGCTGGTCGAGCTTGTCGGGCTCGCGATAGCGGGCGTGGTACCGCTCCTCGGAGACGCACACCACGATGTGGACCGGCGCCCGTGACACCCACGGATCGAAGCCGGCGGCCAGGTACTCGTCCTCGCCGGCGAGACGGGCGATGCGGGCCCGTTGCTCGGGGTCGGTGATCACTACGAAGGACTGTCCCTGGCTGTGCCCTGCCGAGGGAGCACGGCGGGCGGCGGCGAGGATCCGATCGAGTGCGGTGGGGTCGACGGGCTCGTCGGTGTAGTTGCGCACCATGCGGCGGTGGCGGAGGATCTCGGCAAAATCCATGGTCAGCGCACGTCCTTCCGGATGAGGTCGGGGCATCGAGGACCGCCGGCCACGCCGGCCTCCCTACACGTTGGCGAGCGCGGAGAGCGCCTGCTCCATGGCGACCTTGCCGTCGGCGAAGAACATCATCGTGTTCTCGAGGTAGAAGAGCGGGTTGTCGATGCCGGCGAAGCCCGGAGAGAGGCTCCGCTTGACGACCACGACCGTCCGGGCCTTGTCGACCTCGAGGATGGGCATACCGTAGATGGGGCTGGAGGCGTCGTCGCGAGCCGACGGGTTGACGACATCGTTCGCTCCGATCACCAGAGCCACGTCCGTTTGGGGCATACGCGGGTTCGACTGATCGAGATCGAGAAGCTGATCGTAGGGGACGTCCGCCTCGGCGAGGAGGACGTTCATGTGGCCGGGCATGCGCCCCGCCACCGGGTGGATGGCGTAGCTGACCTCGACGCCCCGGCTCTCCAGCGCGGTGCACAGGTCCCGCACGGCATGCTGCGCCTGGGCGACCGCCATGCCGTAGCCGGGCACCACCATCACGTGCTCCGCGTAGGCGAGGGCGATGGCAACGTCATCGGGCGTAGCGCTCTTGACCGGCTTGTCGCCGGTGCTCACGGGGCCGGCGCCCTCGGTTCCGAAACCGGAGAAGAGCACGTTGGCGAGGGAGCGGTTCATGGCCTCGCTCATCAGCATGGTGAGGATGAACCCGGCGGCTCCGACCAATGCGCCGCCGATGATGAGGGCGCTGTTCTGGATGACGAAGCCGGCCATGGCGGCGGCGACGCCAGACAGCGAGTTGAGCAGGGAGATCACGACCGGCATGTCAGCGCCACCGATCGCCGTCACTGCGAGAAGGCCGAGTGCGAAGGCCACCGCCACCACGAGCCAGTAGGCAGGCACCGCGTCGGCGGCGACGCCCCAGATGCCGAGCCCGAGCACTCCGGCGGCGAGCACGGCGTTGAGCGCTTTGGCACCGGGGAACGAGAACGGGCGGCCGCTGATGAGGCCCTGCAGCTTCGCATAGGCGACGAAGCTGCCGGAGAATGTCACGGTTCCGATGGCGAGGGCGAGCACCACCGTGACGCCGGTCTCGGTGGCGAACTCCGCGTCGGTGTTCATGACCTCATAGAGCCCGACCAGGGTCGAGGCCGCGCCGCCGAATCCGTTGAAGGCGGCGACGAGCTGGGGCATGGCCGTCATCTGGACGCGCATGGCGAGCACCGCCCCGATGGCGCCGCCGGCGACGAGGCCGGCGATGACCGTCGCCCAGCTGATGATGTCCTGATCGACGAGCGTGACCACCATCGCCAGCAGCATCCCGGCGGCTGCCATGGCGTTTCCGCGCCGAGCAGTCCGCGGCGTCGAGAGCTGCTTGAGGCCGACGACGAAGAGCACCGCGGCCAGCAGGTAGAGAAGCTCGATCTCAGACATTGCGGCGCTCCGGCTTCTTCTTGAACATCTCGAGCATCCGGTCGGTGACGAGGAAGCCGCCGACGACGTTGATGGTGGCCGTCGTCACGGCCAGGAACGCGAGGACGGTGGCCGTCGTACCTTCACTGAGGCCGGCGGCGGTGAGCGCTCCGACGATGGTGATGCCGGAGATGGCGTTGGCGCCGGACATGAGAGGTGTGTGCAGGGTCGGCGGGACCTTCGAGATGACCTCGAAACCGACGAATCCCGCCAGGACGAACACGACGATGCCGGTGACGAACGCCGGACTCACGCCTCACCTCCTTCGAGCTTGAGCAACTGGCGGCTGCGCGTGTGCACGACCTCACCGTGCTGAGTGATGGTGCATTCGCCGAAGACTTCGTCCTCGACGTTGATCGAGATCCCGGCGCCGTCTCTGGCCCGCTCGAGGAGCGTGATGAGGTTGCGGGCGTACATGCGGCTGGCGTCGGTCGGGGCGGCGCTGGGCAGATTCGTCGGCCCGTAGATGTGGACGCCGTTGATCTCGACGATCTCGTCGGGCCGCGACGGCTCGACGTTGCCGCCGGAGCCGGCCGCCATGTCGACCACGACCGAGCCGGGGCGCATCGACTCGACCATCGGCGTCGTGACGAGCAGCGGTGCGGGCCGACCCGGGATCTGAGCCGTCGTGATCAGCAGGTCGGCCTCGGCGACGAAGGGCGCCAGGGCGGCGTGCTGCTGGGCCTGGGTGTCCTCGCCGACCTCCTTCGCATAGCCCGACTCGTCACCTGCCTCGGTCGGCGCCGCCACGAACTTGGCGCCCAGGCTCTCCACCTGTTCGCGCGTCTCGGGGCGGATGTCGTAGGCATGGACGACGGCGCCGAGGCGGCGAGCTGTGGCGATGGCCTGCAGGCCGGCTACGCCGACGCCGAGGATCAGAGCTTTGGAGGGCGGGATGGTGCCGGCGGCGGTGATCATCATCGGGAGCAGCTTGGGGGAGGCCTGTGCCGCCAGCAATACCGCGGCGTATCCGGCGACCGTTGCCTGAGACGACAAGGCGTCCATGCTCTGGGCGATGGTGGTGCGCGGTATGGCCTCCATGGCGATCGAGGTCACGCCCCTCTCGGCGAGCGCGGCGACGAGGGCGGCGTCGACGAACGGATCGAGGTGCGAGACGAGCACGGCTCCGTCGCGCAGCAGCGGAACCTCGTCGAGAAGGGGAGGACCGACTCTGAGCACGACGTCCGCGGCATGAGCCGCGGCGGCGTCGGGGACGATGGTGGCTCCGGCTGCGGTGAAGGCGTCGTCCGGGAAACCGGCTTCGGTGCCGGCTCCGGTCTCGACGACGACCTCCCATTCCCAGCCCACCATGGTCTCGACTGTCTGGGGTACGGCGGCGACGCGTCGTTCACCGCTCCGGCGTTCAAGAGGGATGCCAATTCGCATGACGGCGGCACGCTAACTGATCCGCGGTCCGCTGGCGATTCGAGACCCGGGGATCGGGGAGAAGACGGCGGCTGCAGAGGGATCCTGCGTTGCGCTCGTGGTGGTGGACCCCGATCAGGCCCGCACCACAGTGTCGAACTCGGCTCGGTGCCTCTCGCCCGCCAGATCGCGGCCGGCCGGCACGTCCAGCGGCGCTGCCAGGCCGGCGATCGGATTCGGGTGGGCGACATCGAAGGGACCATCTCCGAGCTGGGACTGTCGACGACGCGGATCGAGATCGGCGGCGGGGGATTCGTGGACGTGGCCACCGCCGGCTTGATCGCTGCCGGAGTGACGGTGAGAGGCTAGGAAGCGGAGTGCTCTCGCACCGCGAGATCCGCGAGCCGCAACGCGGCCCTGAGCCGCGCCGCCTGATCGCCGGTCACGGGCCGCAGCGGACGACGAGGAAGACCGGGACGAAGCCCGACTTCGGCTGCGGCGGCCTTCGTGCCGGGGATTCCCAGAGACTCGACCTCACGTACGAGGACCGTGAGGCTCTGTTGGAGGGCATCGGCACCGGGCTGCGATTGGCGGGACGTCGCCACGATCCGGCTCACGAGCTCCGGTACGTAGTTGGCCGAGGCTGTGATCGCCCCGGTGCCCCCGGCCGCCATGCTCTGGGCCAGCATGGCGCTGACCCCCGCGTAGAGGAGGAAGCCGTCGTCGATGAGACGGTGCACTTCCTGAATCCGGACCGGACGTCCCCCGGAGTCTTTCATCCCGATGATGTTGGGGTGGGAGCACAGCTCGACGATCTGGTCGATGGGGAGCTCGTAGCCGGTCACCACCGGGACCGAGTAGAGGAGGATCGGGATGGGCGAGGCCTCGGCCATCCCGAGATAGAAGTCGAGGACCGCCTTGTGGTTTCCGCGGGCGAGTGAGGTCGGGGTCAGGACGACGGCGCTGTCGGCTCCGGCCTGGGTGGCCTCCGAGACCTGGGTGATGGCTTGTCGGAGGGATTCGCCTGCTACGCCGCAGGCGACGTGGGTTTGGCTTCCGAGAGCATCACGAGCGGCGCCGACGAGCTGCTGGCGCTCTCCCGGTTCGAGGTACAGGCCCTCGCCGGTCGATCCTGCGATGAGGAACCCTTCGACGCCGCGTTCGGAGAGGACATCGAGGTTGTGGCGATGCGCGTCGAGGTCGATCTCGCCGTTCGCGTCGAACGGGGTGATCAGCGCCGGCATCACACTCGGGAGTGTGGCCACGTCGATCCTCCTCCGGGTGTATGAAGACAAAGCCTACGAGGCGCGAGTGCCTGAGGAAAGTGGGCCGCGGCGGTCCGAGGCGTCAAACGGTGTAGGCCGTCGAGGTCGTGGCGCCGTCCTCGCCGGTCCAGTCGGTGTGGAAGAACTCCCCGCGGGCCCGATCGGTGCGCTCGTAGGTGTGGGCGCCGAAGTAGTCGCGTTGGGCTTGGATGAGGGCGGCGGGGCCCCGGCCGGTGCGGTACCCGTCGTAGAACGCGAGTGCCGACGAGTAGGCCGGAACGGCGATCCCCGCCTCCACGGCGCGGGTGACCGTGCGGCGCCAGCCTTGCTGTGCCGCCGCGAGTTCGCCGGCGAAGAACGGGCTCAACAGCAGATCCGATAGACCGGGCTGGTTCTCGTAGGCGCGCATGATGTCGGTGAGGAAGCGGGAGCGGATGATGCATCCTCCCCGCCACAGCGACGCCACTCTCGCCAGATCGAGTTCCCAGGCGTGCTCGGCGGAGGCGGCGGCGAGCAGCATGAATCCCTGAGCATACGAGACGATCTTGGAGGCGTAGAGGGCGCCGTGGAGATCAGAGAGGGCTTGGCGGCGATCGGCGGCGAAGTCGGACCGCGGGCCGTCGAGCACCTGCGAGGCAGCGAGACGCCGCTCGAGGAGCGCCGACACGACGCGGGCGTAGACCGCCTCAGCAACCAGCGATGTCGGCTCGCCGTATTCCAGCGAGGAAGTCACGGTCCACTCGCCGGTTCCCTTCTGACCGGCGGCGTCGAGGATGTTCTCCAGCAGAGGGGTCCCGTCGTCATCGCGCCGAGCCATGATGTCGGCGGTGATCTCGACGAGGTACGAGTCGAGCTTCCCGGTGTCCCAGGCGGCGAAGGCGTCGTGCATCTCGTCGTGGGTCATTGCGAGACCGCGGCGCATCACGTCGTAGGCCTCGGCGATCACCTGCATGTCGCCGTACTCGATGCCGTTGTGGACCATCTTGACGAAGTGCCCGGATCCGTCGGGTCCCACCCAGTCGCAGCAGGGGGTTCCGTCGGCCTTGGCCGCGATGGCCTGCAGGGTGCCGCGCACGTCGGGCCAGGCGTCGGTGGATCCCCCAGGCATGATCGATGGCCCGTGCCGCGCTCCCTCCTCACCGCCGGAGATGCCGGCGCCGATGAAGTGGAAGCCGGCGGCTTCGAGGCGGCGGGTGCGACGCATGGTGTCCCGATAGTGTGAGTTGCCCCCGTCGAGGATGATGTCGCCCGGCTCGAACAGCGGGACGAGTCGGTCGATGACGGAATCGACGGGATCACCGGCCCGGATCATGAGCAGGATGCGGCGGGGCCGTGCCAGCAGGCCGACCATTTCCGGGAGCGATCGGGCACCGAGGACGCGAGTGCCTGCCGCCTCCCCGGTGAGGAATTCGTCGACGCGGGCGACGGTCCGGTTGTAGACGGCGACCGTGAACCCGTGGTCGTCCATGTTGAGGGTCAGATTGCGGCCCATCACACCCAGGCCGATCACCCCGATGTCGGCGCCGACTACCTCGGATCGAGTCACGCTGTTCCTTATCACTCGTGCAGAGGCTACCGCTCGCTCAGGGAGTCAGGGTGGGCAGCTCCGGAACGGTTGGCCCGTGTAGCCAGGCGTCGAAGAGAGCGGTGAGATTGGTGGCGGAGACCTCCTCGGCGACGGCGACGAAGTCCTCGGTCACCGCATGGCCTCCGGCGTACCGGGCGTAGTAGGCGCGCAGGGTCTCGAAGAAGGCGTCGTCCCCGATCTCGGCACGGAGGGCGTGCAGGGTGAGCGCTCCGGTGAGGTACACGGAACGGTTGAAGAGGTCGTCGAGGGGTGGGTCGCCGGGCGGTGGGAGACCGGCGTCCGTCATCTGGGCGTGAGCATCCGCCACCGTGGATTCGAGCGCTGCCGGTCCGTCTTCGTGCTCGATCCACAGCCATTCCGCGTAGGTCGCAAACCCCTCATTGAGCCAGATGTCGCTCCAATCGCCGACGCTGACGGCGTTACCGAACCAATGGTGAGCGAGCTCGTGGACGAGCACGGTCTCGAACCGGACAGGCGATGAGGCGTAGTCGTTGTCGAACAGCGAGAGGGTCTGGCTCTCCATGGCGCCGTTGAGCTCCGGCACGAGGGCGATACCTGAGGTATCGAAGGGATACGGGCCGAAGCTCTCCGAAAGGAACGCGAGGATCTCACCCTGGCGGCCCAGCACTTGGGGGGGATTGTCGGCGAGATCGGTAGGCAGCACGTTGCGCACCAGCACGCCGGAAACCTCGGTCGAGGCGGGGTCCTCGACGATCTGATAGTCGCCGATCACGACCGTGGCGAGGTAGGTGGCCATGGGCTCGTCCGACTCCCACACCCATGTCGAGGAGCCCAGGTCGGTGATTTGGTCGGTGAACGTGCCGCTGGCGGCGGCGGTGAGGGGTTCGGGGACGGTGACACGGAAAGTGAAGGTCGCCTTGTCGAGCGGGTGGTCATTGCAGGGAAACCAAGTGTGTGCCCCGTCGGGTTCGCTCACGACGTACTGGGTGCCGTCGGGGGCTCCGATCCAGCCGAGGGGGATGGAGATGGCCTGCGACGCGACTGACTCCGGTTCTCCGCTGTAGAGCACCTCGATGGTGAACCGCTCCCTGTTGGCGATGGGCTCGACCGGGGTGATGCGGAGCTCGGCATCGTCGCGCACGTATCCCGCTCGGGTGCCCGACACGTTGATCTCTTCGATCTCGAAGCCGGAGAAATCGACGTAGAGCTCGTCGAGGTCGGCGACGGCGAGGGCATTGATGGTGACGAGTGCCGTCATGACCGTGGATTCCGGATCCCAGGTGAGGTCGATCGTGTAGTGCTCGACGTCGTAGCCACCGTTCCCCAGCTCGGGATACAGCGAGTCGTCGAGGCCCCGGGCGTAGCCGACGCCATCGAGTGGATTGGGCGGAAGAGTGGTCGTGGTCGTCGTGGAGGTGGTGGTCGTGGTCGTGGTTGGTGCGGACGTGGTCGGCAATCCGCTGCACATGCATGCGCCGAGGAGAAGCGCCGAAGCGGCGACCAGTGAGATGGAGGAGCGTCGCATGGGCGCTCAGACTAGAGGGTCATCTCGGCGCTGAGGCAGGATTCCGCCCCGGGAGCGCGTCAGAGTGCCGCCACCACCGCGTCGCCCATCTCGGACGTCGTCACCGAGGCGCCACCGGCGGCGATGTCGACGGTGCGGTGGCCCTCGTCGAGTACCCGACCGACGGCGCTCTCGATGGCAACCGCCCCCTCCTCGAGCCCGAGCGAGTACCGCAGGGCCATGGCGCCCGCCAGGATGGTGGCCAGTGGGTTGGCGATGCCGCGTCCGGCGAGATCCGGAGCCGAGCCGTGGATCGGCTCGTACAGCCCGGGGCCGTCTGTGCCGAGCGACGCCGACGGAAGCAATCCCAGCGAGCCCGGCAGCATCGAACCCTCGTCGGTCAAGATGTCGCCAAACAGGTTCCCGGTCACCACCACGTCGAAGTCACGTGGCCGGGAGATGAGGTGCATCGCCATTGCGTCGACCAGGACCACTTCGTACTCGAGGTCGGGGTACTCGTCGGCGACGATCCGAGCCGCCACCCGGCGCCACAGGCGGGACACCTCGAGCACGTTCGCCTTGTCGACCGACGTCAGGTGGCCGCGACGCCGGCGGGCGGTGTCGGCGGCGAGCCGGACGATGCGCTCGATCTCGGCGGTGGTGTACTCCATGACGCTCTCAGCGTGGGTTCCGTCGGCGCTCAGGGATTGGCGGCCGAAGTAGATACCCCCGGTCAATTCCCGGACGAAGAGGATGTCGACGCCGTCGATGAGCGAGCGTCGCAGGGGAGAGGCGTCGATGAGCTGGCTTTGGGCGCGGATGGGCCGGAGGTTGGCGAAGAGGCCCAACTCCTTGCGGAGCGCCAGCAACCCGGCCTCGGGCCGGGTCGCGGCGTCGGGATCGTCCCACTTCGGACCGCCGACGGCGCCGAGGAGGATCGCGTCGGCGGCCCGGCAGGCGGCGAGCGTCGACGCCGGCAAGGGATCGCCGACGGTGTCGATTGCGTTGCCGCCCACCGGCAGGATCTCGAAGGTGAAGCCGTGTCCGCCGCTGCGAGCGACCGCCTCGAGGACCTTGCGGGCCTCGGCCACGATCTCCGGTCCAATCCCGTCGCCCGGGAGGAGAACGATCGATGCTTCCATCACGGCCTCCTCGCTGCTCCTTCGATGACGTGCATCACTGCTCGTCCGGGGTGGTTCCGTTGCGGTCGACGATCACCTTGTTGAGGGCCAACACGAAGGCTCGGGCGGAGCCCTCCACCACATCGGTGGATACGCCTCTCCCCGAGAACGTGGATGACCCTACCTGGACGATCACATTGACCTCTGCCATGGCATCGGCGCCGGAGGTGAGCGGGCTGACTCGGTAGTCGACCAGCGTTGCTGAGATGTCGAAGGCTTCCTGGATGGCCACGAAGGCGGCATTCACCATTCCGTCTCCTTCGGCTCGAGTCTGGCGCTCCTGTCCCGCTCGCTCGGTGGTCACGACGGCTGCCGGCGTCTCCCGGCTGCCGCCGGAGACGTGAAATCCCATCAGCCGGATCAGGTCGGGCCCGTGGCCGGTCTCCTCGTCGATGATGGCGCGCAGGCCTTCTTCGGAGATCTCACCCTTGCGGTCGGCGAGTTCTTTGAAACGGGTGAAGGCCCGAGCGAGGTCCTCGTCGTCGAGCCTGATGTCCAAGTGCTCGAGCGCATCGATGAAAGCGGCCCGTCCCGAGTGCTTGCCGAGCACGAGCGAGCTCTTTTGGCCGACGGAGCTCGCGTCCATGATCTCGTAGGTTTCCCGGTCCCGCAGCACCCCGTGCTGGTGGATGCCCGCTTCATGGGCGAAGGCGTTGCGGCCGACGACCGCCTTGTTGTACTGGATCGGGTAGCCGGTGAGGCGCGATACCAAGCGAGAGGTCTCGAAGATCTGGGTGGTGTCGGCGCCGACCTCGACTCCGAAGTAGTCCTGGCGGGTCTTCACCGCCATGATGATCTCCTCGGTGGAGGTGTTGCCGGCGCGCTCCCCGATGCCGTTGATGGCGCACTCGATCTGCCGTGCCCCGGCGCGAATCGCCGACAGCGAGTTGGCGACGGCGAGACCGAGATCGTTGTGGCAGTGGGTCGAGATGATCACCTTCTCGTTCCCGTTCCGCACGTCGGCGTAGACCCGTGCGATCAACGCCGCGAAGTCCGAGGGCACCGCGTAGCCGACGGTGTCGGGGATGTTGATGGTGGTTGCCCCGGCTACGACGGCCCGGCGGCAGGTCTCGACGACGAAGTCGGGATCGCTGCGGGTGGCGTCCTGGGGAGAGAACTCGACGTCGTCGCTGTAGCGGCGGGCCCGCTCCACTCCCTCGGTGACGGCCTTGAGCACCTCGTCCTCGGACATGCGCAGCATCGTCTCTCTGTGGATCGGCGAGGTCGAGATGAAAACGTGGATCCGGCGTCGCTCCGCGGCAGCCACCGCGTCGGCGGCGCGGTCGATGTCGTCGGGGAGGGTGCGGGCCAGGCTGGCGATGACCGGTCCCCGGACCTCGGCGGCGATGCGGGAGATGGCCTCGAAATCGCCGGGAGACGACGCGGCGAAGCCGGCTTCGATGACGTCTACTCGGAGCCGCGCCAGTTGATGGGCGATGGCGACCTTCTCGTCCGGAGAGAGGGCGATGCCGGGCGCCTGCTCTCCGTCGCGGAGGGTTGTGTCGAAGATGATCAGACGGTCGGTGGACATGGGGACTTGCTCCTTGGTGGGTGGCAGAAGAAGATGCGCCTGTGCGCCGGGTCGGGTCGTGACGGGCCCGCCCGGCTAAGGAAGGAGCAGGCGAAGGGCGCGAGCGGCGAGTCGGCGGCTCATGCCTCGTCCTCGGGACTGCGCTCGATGAGGAACGGCATCATGGCGCGCAGTTTCCGGCCGACCTGCTCGACCGGATGCTGGGCGAGGGCCGTCCGTGCCGCCAGCAGGCTGGGGGCCCCGGCGGCGTTCTCCGCCATCCACTCTCGAGCGAATTCGCCGGATTGGATCTCGCTGAGGATGCGGCGCATCTCGGCCCTGGTCTCGTCCGTGACGATGCGCGGACCGCGGGTGATGTCGCCGTACTCGGCGGTGTCGGACACCGAGTAGCGCATCCAGGTGAGGCCGCCCTCGTAGAGCAGGTCGACGATGAGCTTCAGCTCGTGGAGCACCTCGAAGTAGGCCATCTCGGCCGGGTAGCCGGCTTCGGTCAGCGTCTCGAAGGCTCCCCGGATGAGGGCGTCGACCCCGCCGCAGAGGATGACTTGCTCACCGAAGAGGTCGGTCTCGGTCTCATCTCGGAATGTGGTCTCGATGACCCCGGCCCTGGTGGCACCGATGCCGTGGGCATAGGAGAGGGCGAGGGGCTTCGCCTCGCCGGTCGCGTCCTGGTGCACCGCCACGAGCGCCGGCACGCCGCTGCCTTCCTGGTACTGGCGTCGGACGAGGTGCCCGGGCCCCTTGGGGGCGACCATGGCGACGTCGACGTCGGGTGGGGCGGTGATGTAGCCGAAGTGGATGTTGAAGCCGTGCGCGAAGAGCAGGGCGTCTCCGGCTTGGAGGTTGGGCGCGATCGCCTCCTCGTACAGCGGCTTCTGGTGCTGGTCGGGTACCAGGATCATGGTGACGTCGGCCCAGTCCGCTGCCTCGTCGGGGGCGACGACCTTGAGCCCTGCAGCGGCGACGGCGGGACGGCGTCGGCTGTTGTCGCGGAGGCCGACCACGACGTCGACGCCGGAGTCCTTGAGATTGAGCGCGTGGGCATGGCCCTGGCTGCCGTAGCCGATCACTGCCACCTTGCGGTTGGCGATGATCGCCGGATTGGCGTCCTTCTCGTAGTACATGGTGCTGGTCATGCCGCTGTGCTCCTCGAACGCGTTCCTCGCATTCAAGCCGATCTCAGGGTGGGCTTGGCTCCGTTTCTGTTCTTGGCGTCCCGTGACAGCGCGATGCGGCCCGATTTGGCCAGGTCCACCACGCCGTACGGTCTCATCAGCTCGAGGAAATCGGCGAGCCGCGCCGGGTCGCCGGTCACCTCGAAGGTGATGGTGGCGGCGCCCACGTCGACGGCCTTCGCCTCGAAGATGGCCGCGGCGTCGAGGACCTCGCCGCGCTGCTTGCGGTCTGCGCTCACCCGCAGCAGCATCACCTCCCGCTCCAACGTCTCGCTGGGGACCATCTCAGTGACCTTGACGGTGTGCACGAGCTTGTAGAGCTGCTTGATGATCTGCTCCATGTCGGGCCCGTCGATGACCATGGTGATGCGAGAGAAGAGCGGGTCGGTGGTCGGGCCCACCGCCAGAGAGTGGATGTTGAAGCCGCGCCGGGCGAACATCGACGCCACCCGGGCGAGCACGCCGGGCTTGTTCTCGACCAGCACGCTGATGACGTGGTTCATGTCAGATCCTCCGGGCCGAGGGCGATGTTGTCGTTCGATCCACCTGCCGTGACCATGGGGAACACCATGGCGTCGGGATCACAGAGGAACTCGACCACGACGGGCCGGTCGTTGATGGCGAGTGCTTTCTCCAGCGTCGGGGCTACTTCGTCGGGATGCTCGGCACGCAGCCCGACGCAGCCCATCGCCTCGGCCAGCTTGACGTAGTCGGGGATGTCGCTGCCCAGCTCGGTGGCGCTGTAGCGCTCGTTGTAGAAGAGCTGCTGCCACTGTTTCACCAGTCCCAGCGACCCGTTGTTCATGACGGCGATCTTGACCGGGATCTTCTCTGTGCTGGCGGTGATCAGCTCCTGCATGGTCATCTGGAAGCAGCCGTCGCCGTCGATGGCGAAGACGATCTCGTCCGGCATGCCGGCCTTGGCGCCAACGGCGGCAGGGATCCCATAGCCCATCGTTCCCAGGCCTCCCGAGTTGATCCACGTGTTGGGTCGTTCGAAGCCCCAGTGCAGCGATGCCCACATCTGGTGCTGTCCCACCCCGGAGACCAGGATCACGTTCCCCCCGGTGAGCCGGTGGAGCTCTTCGATGACGTAGGGCTGCTGGATCGGGCCGTTGGGATCCTGATCGCAGCGCAGTAGATGATGCTCCTGCCAATCCCGCAGCGTTGCGAACCACGCTTCCCGGGCGGGTGCCGGGTCGTCCCCGAGACGGGTCCGCAGCTCCTCGATCAATTGGCCGAGCACGGCGGCGGCGTCTCCCACGATAGGAACGTCCGCGGTGCGCACTTTGCCGATCTCGGCCGGGTCAACGTCGACGTGGATGACCTTGGCGCGTGGGGCGAAGGCTTCGACGTTACCGGTGACCCGATCGTCGAAGCGGGCGCCGATGGTGATCAGCAGGTCGGATTGCTGCATCGCCGTGGTGGCGGTGTAGTTGCCGTGCATGCCCGGCATCCCGAGGGCGAGCGGGTGCGAGTCGGGAATGGCGCCGCGGGCCATCAGCGTTGTGACCACAGGCAGGTTGGCGGCCTCGGCGAAGCGCCGGAGCAGGTCGGAGGCGCCGGCGCGGATGATGCCGCCACCGGCGTACAGCACAGGCTGCTCGGCTTCCTGGATCAAGTCGATGGCGGCCTTCACCTGGCGTGGGTGGCCTCGGGTGCTCGGCTTGTAGCCGGGCAGGTCGAGTTCGCCCGCCCGATGCCACTCCATCGTCGCTGCCTGGACGTCCTTCGGGATGTCGACCAAGACCGGGCCGGGGCGTCCGGTGGAAGCGAGATGGAATGCCTCGCGGATCACGTCGGGGATCTCGTCGGCGCTGGCGACGAGATAGTTGTGTTTGGTGCACGGCATCGAGATGCCCCAGGTGTGGGCCTCCTGGAAGGCGTCGTTTCCGATCGAGGCCGTCGCCACCTGGCCGGTGATCGCCACCACCGGGATGGAGTCCATGTGGGCGTCTTGGAGGGCCGTGATGAGGTTGGTGGCTCCGGGCCCCGAGGTTGCCATGACGACACCGACCCGGCCGGTGGCGTGGGCAAAACCGGAGGCCATGTGCCCAGCGCCTTGCTCGTGACGTGCGAGGATGTGGCGGATCGAGCTGTCGAGCAGGAAATCGTAGGTTGGGAGGATCGCTCCGCCGGGGATGCCGAAGACGACCTCGACGCCTTCGAGCTCGAGAGCTCGTATCAGCGCTTGCGCTCCGGTGAGTGTTTCGCTCATGTTTGGTCTCCTGGTCGGCGGGTGCCCTCGGGTACGAAAAAACCCTCCGGGTGGAGGGTTGGAGGCGCATACGGGTCTGTTGGCGTCGTATGCGCCTACGTGACGAGTACGAGGATGGAGTGGGTGGTCATGGTTCCTGGGTTGTCGGTCAAGTGCGAGTATGCCACTTCGCGGTTGGGTGTCAAACCGAGGAGCGCCCGGATGTGTGGTCGGCAGGGAATGATGGGGACATGAGCAATCTCGACAGCGCCGTTGCCGAAGTGCTCGCCCCGGCGGTCATCGCGGCGCGTAAGGCATTGGGGGACATGGGGTTCGAGGAGATCCCGGCGCCACTTCGCAAGATCGCGGCTCGGCAGGGCGGGCGTCTGCCGCCACCTCTGGCGCGCCGGGTCATCCTCGAGCTCGATCGTGACGAGTGGCTCCGCTCCAAAGCGGCGGAGGTGCTGGCCGAGGGAACCGCCGATGCCGCCACCGTGGCGTTTCTGGAACGGCCCGAAGGATGGTGGGCGACGGTGGCGACGGCTGCCGCCGAGCAGCGAGCGCGCGGAGAGGTGGATCGTGGCGCCAATCTGGAGCGACGCATCGACGAGTTGTCGGTGCAGCTCGGCGAGGCGAAGCGGCGGCTGAAGAGAGCGAAGGTGGAATCTGCCGCCGCGGCTCGTCGTGCTGAGGGCCGGATCGAGGAACTGCGGGGGAGACTCCGCGGCGCCGGCGCCTCCGAGGGTGGGAACGAACCGACGCCGAAGGCTCAGATCGCGGATCTGCAGCGGCGGCTCGAAGCGGAGCGAGACCTCCGGGCCACGGCTGAGGCCGACGCGGCGTCGTGCCGGCAGGACGTGCGCCGTCTGCGCCGGGAGCGTGCCGACGCCGAGCGGCGCCTGGCGGCTCGTGGCTCGTCGTCTCTGCCTTCTGATCCGATCGAGCTGGCCCGGTTCCTCGATCTGCAAGTGGCGGGCCTCGGAAGATCGGCGCCGCAGGCACTGGATACATCAGGCGCGCCCCTCTGCCCGAAGCTGCCGGCCGGGATCGCGCCGGATTCGAGCGAGGCGATGCGGTGGCTGCTGTCGCAGGGCAGCTCGCTCACGGTGATCGTCGACGGCTACAACGTGCTGCACCAGCTCGAAGCGGCCGGCCCCTCGGCTCGAGGAGGGCGCCGGCGCCTCAACGACGAGCTTCGCCGGTGGCGGCGACTCTCGGCTTCTCCCCTCCGTGTGGTCGTCGTGTACGACTCGTCATCGCCCGAGCCGCGGCGAGCGAGGAGCGGGGTGAGCGGGCTCGAGATTCGCTTTGCTGCGGAGGATCGGTCGGCCGACGAGGAAGTGGTGGAGCTGGCGGGTGTGGTGGAAGGCCCGGTGGTGGTGATCAGCAGCGACCGTGAGATCCGCGATCATGCCGAGGCGGCGGGGGCATTGACCCTGTGGACCGAAGCGCTCGTGAACTGGGTGACGGGGCGCTGAGCGGCGGCGGGGCCAGTCGCACACTCTGACGGGACCGGAGTTTCTGTCACACCGGCCGGATACGGTGATCGCAGTGAATGGATCGTGCCGGGACGAGCAGAGGAGGCGGGTGTTGTTCATCGACTGCGACGACTGCGCCATGCGGCACACCGCCGCCTGTGACGAGTGCATCGTGCCGGTCCTGCTCCACCAGCTCGCGGGGCCGTTCGAGCTGGCCGAGGATGAGGGCCGGGCTCTCGAATACCTCTCGGAGGCCGGTCTGGTCGCCCCGCTGCGCCTGGTGCCGATGGCCGACAGCGACGCCGCAACCGGTTGACGGCGGCGCCCAGCTCTTGGAGTAGCGGACCTCTAGCGCCTCGGGTGCGTTGATTGACCGGCCGACGCTTCTTCGTTTCCCACCTGCTCAGGCGGGGTGACGGGATCCGCATCGGTCGCGGCGCCGGCTCCGGAGGCGCCGGCCTCGTGCCTGATCGTTGCCAGGCTCCGCATTGCCTCATACGTGCTGGACGTGGAGGCATCTTCGATGCTATTCGCCGGCCCGTCGCCATCTTGGGCCCCGCCGGTGTCGTCGTTCCCGTTCTCATCCTGGTGAGCGGGGCGGGGAGCCTCGACGGTGCCTTGGGGGTCGGAGCTGCCTTCTCCGCTCGTGCCCTGGTTGCCGACACCGCCTCCTTCGCCGTTGCCGCCAACACGGTCTCCGCCCGTTCCCTCGCCGCCCCGGCCGTCGCCCGGAGGGTTGCTGGTGGTGGGGCCGTCACCCGGTGGGTTGTCCCCGACAGGGCGAATGCGATCGACCGCCCGCTCGAAACGTCGGCGCAGCTCGGCGCCGTCGTCGAGATTCTCCAGGGCAAGGCGGGCTCGCTCCATTTGCCGAGCGATGACGGTCGCCTCGGCATCTCGATCGAGCAGGGTCTCGAGCTCGTCGATGCGATGCTCGGCAGGAAGATCATGGTCGATGACCGAACGCACACGTTCGGTGAGCTGCTTCACCGGGTAGAGGAGGTCGCCGGGCACTGTGTCCTCGGCGGCAACAGCCACACCCACCGGTGCCGTCGCCAGGATCAGGCTGGCGAGAGCGAACGAGATTCGATGACGCAGGGGCCGCCGGCGGGACGCCACGGTGCTCGCCGGGGTGTTCGCCAGCGCCGCCCGCAAAGTGGCGAGATGGCGTCCCTCGACTTCGGGCGTGATCGAGATCGCATACCGGCGGAGCCGCTCGGCACACTGATCCGGATTGCGGTTCATCGATCCGCCTCCTCGGAAGCTCGCGGTGGGTGCTCGCGTCCTTTCTCTCGGAGAGACGCCGGGGACGGGCCAGATTCGACGGCGGTGAGCAACGCGCGCAACTTGCGCTCAGCGCGGGCAGCGGCGGCGTACACCGCGGCACGGTTGCCACCGACGATCTTGGCGATCTCGTCGCCGCTCAGCCCGACCACGTGCTTGAGCACCAGCAGGGTGCGCTGGCGGTCGCTCATCTGCCGCATGGCCTGTTCGAGCTCGGGATCCACGTCGCCCTGCTCGAAATCGGCGGCGGGCGGCTCAGGAACCACCGACGCCAGCTTCTCGGGGTGCCGGCTGCGCCGGCGCAGCTCGTCGAGACAGGTGAATCGCACGCTGCGGAAGAGCCAGGCACGCAACGAACGGCCGTCGCCGCGTATCGTGGGGGCGGCCTTCACCAGCTCGAGGAATGCCTGCTGGACGGCGTCCTCGGCCGCTCGCCGATCGTGGAGCATGCCGAACGCGAACGAAGCGAGCGCGCTCGCGGTGAGGCGGTAGACGGTGGCAAAGGCGTCCTCTCGACGTTCTCTGACTCCGGCTACCACCTCATCGAGTTCCGGGCAACCGCTCACGCGGCTGCCCGGTCGATGTTCTCAGAGCATGCTGGAGAGCTGACGCATATAGGCATGCCACCACGGGGGCAGGTCGTCGATTCGGGCGACGCCATCGTAGAGGCCCTCACCCGTCTCGTTGCCCGTGACGAGGGCGAGGCGGGCTCGGACAGCGAATCTCAGGCGCTCGACGAGGGCGGTGCCGAACGTGCTCACCACCTGTTCGCGGGCTTGTGCCTGTTCGCGGGCTTGTGCCTGTTCGCGGGCTTGTGCCTGCTGGCGTAGCTGGAGCTGGTCACCGGAGGAATCGCCCGGTGTCTCGCCGT
>CAZMSN010000004.1:75225-84807 GCA_964569015.1 uncultured Acidimicrobiaceae bacterium
GCCTGCTGGCGTAGCTGGAGCTGGTCACCGGAGGAATCGCCCGGTGTCTCGCCGTCGACGACACAGTCGCGGTCCCGGGTCTGGTTCCGGTCCATCCCGCCGACGCCTTGCTGATTCCCTGATGCTTCGTCGGCGGGGCCGGACGCCGCACTCGCCGGGACTGCTATCACGCCGACCAGTAGCGCCACCGCCACGATGAGGGCTGTTCTCTTCATTGATCCTCCTGTGGGGCTCTTCGTCGGTAGAGACGCCGTCACAGGCGGCGATTCGACGCGATCGTTCCCGGCATCTCGAATGCCGGACGGCCGTAACCTGCGTGGCATGGCGCTGCAGGACGGTATGCGCGAAACGGCTATCCGCCAGGGATGTGCCGGATTCGGGGTGTGCAGCACGGATCCGTTCACCGAGGCCGCCGAGGAGATCAGGCGGCGCAAGGCCTCCGGGCTGAGCGGTGACCTGGCCTTCACGTACCGGAACCCGGCGCGTGCGACGGATATCCGGACTTCGTTCCCGTGGGCGAGATGGCTCGTCGTCGCGGCCTGGAGCTATCTCCCGGGAGCGGGTGATCCGGGTCCGCCGCAGCCCGGCACCGGTCGTGTCGCCCGCTTTGCCACCAGCGATCACTACCGCGGCCTTCGGCGGGCACTGACTGCGCTGCGCGATCGCCTGCACGACGAGGGACATCGGGCCGAGATCCTCGTCGACGACAACCGGCTCGTCGATCGGGCGGCCGCCGTGAGGGCCGGCGTCGGCTGGTGGGGCAAGAGCACCATGGTCCTCGACCCGCGGCATGGACCATGGCTCCTCCTCGGGAGCGTCGTGACCGACGCTCCTCTCACACCCACCGATCCCATGATCCGAGACTGCGGAACCTGCACGGCGTGTCTGACGGCGTGCCCCACCGGGGCCCTCGTCGCCCCGGGCGTGCTCGATGCTCGTCGCTGCCTGGCACATTGGTCGCAGGTCCCGGGCGTGATCCCGCGGGTCTTTCGACCGGCGATGGGGGACCGGATCTACGGCTGCGACGCCTGCCTCGACGCCTGCCCGCCCGGAAGGAAGCTGCTGGCTCGGGCCTCGATTCCCCGAGGACGAGTCGATCTCGTCGAGTTGTTGAGGTCGGACGATGCGACGCTGATGGGGGCATTCAGGCACTTCTACGTGCCGCAGCGGAACCCGAGGTACCTGCGCCGCAACCTCCTGGTCGCTCTCGGCAATGCCGGAGGCGAGGACGCTCCGGAAGTACTCGCCGGGTACCTGGACGATCCCGACTGGCTGCTCAGGGCCCACGCCGCTTGGGCCGTCGGCGTCGGCGGGGCAGCCGGAGCGACGCGACGTCTCGCCGTTGCCCGGCGGGGGGAGCGGCACCCGGCTGTCCGCCTGGAGATCGAGATGGCGATGGACGACACGGCGTCGGCCGGACGGCGTCTACGCTGACGGGGCATTGGGCCCAGCCACGATCGCCTGGAGGTCTCATGGTCACCGTCTCCGCCGTCGCTCTCGCCGTCGGGCTGCTCGCCCTCCTGTCGTGGGTGGCGGCTTCGGTGATCGGCACCTCGGTGGAAGGCTGGTCCTGGCTGGATCCGGAGACCCGTTTTGGCGCAGCGGGACGGTCCGTCGTGGCCGGTCTGGTCGGTTTCGGCATGGGCGGGCTGTCCGCCTCCTATGCCGGATGGTCGCAGCTCGCCGCGTTGGCCGCAGCGCTGGTGGGCGCCGGAGGCGCTTGGGCCGTTGCTCATTTCCTCGGTCCTTCCGCCGCAGGTCGAGAAACCGAGTGATGCGCCTGGTCGCGGACGTCCACGGCGCGTCCTCGGCGCTGCGCCGAGTCGCCGTCGGGGCTCGGCCACTCCTCGTGCTCGGCGATCTCATCAACTTCATCGACTACCGCTCCTTTGAAGGCATCGTTGCCGATGTCTCGGGGAAGGAGTTCGTGACCGAGATGGTGCGGCTCCGCCGGGCGGAAGGCTTCGCGGCTGCCGGCCGTCTCTGGCATCGTGAGCAAGCGAGGCGCAAGGAGGAGTTGAGCTCCTGCTATGAGAGCGCGATCGAAGCTGCCTACATCGACGTGTGCGCCGCTCTCAAGGGAGCAGACGCCTACGTGACCTACGGCAACGTGGACCGCCCCGATCTGTTGGAGCGTCACCTCCCACCGGGGGTGGTGTTCGTCGAGGCGGGTGTGATCGACGTCGACGGGCTCACTGTCGGCATCGTCGGCGGGGGCCTGACGAGCATCGGCATACCTGGAGAGATCACGGAGGACGAGATGGCAGACCGTCTCAACGGCTTGGGACCGGTGGACGTTCTCTGCACCCATGTTCCCCCGGCGATCGGACCCTTGGCGCAGGACGTCATCGGCGGCCGGCAGAAGGGCTCGGCCGCGATCGTCGACTATCTCGAACGTGCCCGGCCCGGGTTTCACTACTTCGGTGACGTTCACCAGCCGCGAGCCACGTCATGGAGGGTCGGTGGCACTCTGTGCCGGAACCTTGGCTACTTTCGGGCTACCGGGCGGGGATTCGACCATGGCTGACAGGGTGGATCTCGAGGCGCTGGCCGATGGATACGAGCACAGGCCGGCGTCGGAGGCGGCGTTGCGTCGGCACCGTCGGGCCGCCGCCGAGGCGGATCTAAGGCGCGGCGACTGGGCAGTCGACGTTGGGGGTGGAACGGGCGTACACGCCGCCGAGTGGGTCCGCTGCGGGTATCAGGCCGTCGTGGTCGATCCGAGCCGTGGAATGCTACGCCGGGCCGCAACGCGCCGCGGGGTGATCATCGTGGCGGGCCGCGCCCAAGCGCTGCCGTTCGCCTCGGAGACGGTTGGACTGGTCTACTTCCACCTCTCGATCCACTACGGGGATTGGGAGGTCGCCGTCGACGAGGCACTCCGGGTACTGCGCCCGGGAGGGGAGTGCTGGGTGTGGACGTTGGGAGCGGAGCACCGTCGAGATTCGTTCCTCACACGGTGGTTTCCTTCGGTGGCTTTCATCGACGCAGCGCGGTTCCCTGCTCCCGATGCCCTGGCGGAGCGCTTCGCGGCTGGGGGAGGAAACGTGACCCGAGAGCGCGAGATCGAAGTGAGAGAGCGGCCGGCCGGGGAATGGATCGAAGCAGTCGAATCCGGTTTCGTGAGCACCCTTCAGCTGCTCACGCCCGAGGAACTGCGCGCCGGCGTCGAGGAGTTCGAAGCGATCCACCCGGATCGTTCCACGATCGTGCGGTATCGGCTGCTCTTCGACGTGCTCCGCACGCGCAAGTGACCGCTACGCTTGCGGGAGCAACCGCGGCGACGAATGGATCGGAAATGGGCATGGAAGGGACCGTGCAGAGCATCGAGGTCTCGGCTCCAGGAGACAAGGTCTTCGAGATAGCGCTCGACCTCGATTCCTATCCCGAGTGGGCCACCGGCGTGAAACAGGTCGACGTCCTCGAAGAGGACGAACAGGGCCGTCCCACCAGGGTCGCTTTCATCACCGACGCCATGATCAAAGAGATCTCCTACGTGCTCCGCTACCGGTACGACCTCGACAACGGCTTCTCGTGGGACGCCGAGCCGGGCTCCGACATCAAAGCGATGGACGGCAGCTATCGCTTCAGCGAGCTCGACAACGGCGGGACCGAGGTGCTCTACGCCCTCCGGGTCGAGCCGGCGTTCACCGTTCCCGGTTTCCTTCGACGTCAGGCCGAGAAGCAGATCGTCTCCAGCGCCTTACGCGGACTGAAGAAGCGAGCCGAGAGCATGTGATGCGGGTCATCCTCATCACAGGCAAGGGCGGAGTGGGAAAGACGACGGTTGCTGCCGCGACTGCGGTGCGAGCCGCCGAGCTCGGCCACCGCACTCTCGTGATGTCGACCGACCAGGCGCATTCTCTCGGTGATGCTTTCCTGTGTGATCTCGGAGACCGTCCGACCGAGATCCTCCCCGGGCTCTCCGGGCAGCAGATCGACGCCCAGCAGCGCCTCGAGGACTCGTGGGGTGAGGTGCGCACGTATCTGACCGAGATCTTCGGCTGGTCCGGGCTCAAGGGAGTCGAGGCCGAGGAACTCACGGTGTTCCCCGGGATGGACGAGATCTTCTCCCTGGTCGCGGTGCGAGAGCATGCCCGCTCGGGTGAGTTCGACTGCATCGTGGTCGACTGCGCGCCGACGGCCGAGACGCTGCGACTCCTCAGCCTGCCGGAGGTGCTGTCGTGGTACATGGAGAAGCTGTTCCCCGTCGGCCGCCGCGTCGCCAAGGTGATGCGGCCCGTGGTCACCCGGGTGACGTCCATTCCCGTGGCGGACGACCGGGTGTTCTCGGCCGTGAGCCGCTTCTACGAGCGGCTCGACGGGATCCGCGAGATCCTCGGTGATCCGGAGGTGACGAGCGCCCGGCTCGTGATGAACCCGGAACGCATGGTCATCTCCGAGGCGCGCCGCACCTACACCTACCTCGGGCTCTTCGGCTATGCGGTCGATTCAGCCATTGTGAACCGGGTGCTGCCCGATGTCGTCGCCGATCCCTATTTCGATCGCTGGCGTGAGATCCAGCAGGAGCACCTCGATGTCATCGAGGAAGGCTTCGCCGACGTCGACGTGCGCCGGCTCAGACTGTTCGAAGAGGAGATGGTCGGACTGGATCGGCTCCGGCGAGTGGGCCAGGAGCTCTACGGCGATACCGATCCGGTCGACCGACTCTCCAAGGGGATGCCGTTCCGAGTCGAGGACGAGGGTGAGGACGTGGTGCTGGTGATGTCGGTGCCCTTTGCCGAGAAGGAGGACGTGGACGTGATGCGCCACGGCGACGAGTTGCTCATCACGGTGGGACCGTACCGGCGCTCGTTCGTGCTCCCCGACTCTCTCAAGCGCCGCCAAGTGCGCCGGGCCAGGTTTCGTGACGGGACGTTGCGGGTAACGTTCGGACTGGGGAGTTGAGGAGCGGCGATGGAAGAGCAGCCCGAGCTACGTGAGGCGGTGATGCTCGGGTTCCGGCGGGCGAGCCTGCACTGGATCCAGGCGGGCTACGAGCTGGTGGCCGGCCTCAGCGCCTTTCTCGACGAGGTCGCCAAGGTGCACCACGAGGAACAGTCGCACCAGGCGGGCGAATCCGGCTCGGATGACGAGGGGCTCACCCGTATCGAGCTGGAGTGAGGCCGTACCCTCGATCGCCCGGAGGCCGGCTCGGGCGCTCTGACGGTGCGAGCTGATACGCTGCCGCGGCGACGGAAGACGCCGCGGCGACGGAAGGCGCAGACATGACCACCACCATCGGGATCGACCTCGGCGGCACGAAGCTGCTGGCCGTACGTCTCGAAGATGGCGAGGTGGTGGCGCGTGAGCATTTCACGACGCCGGGAGAAGCCACGGAATTGGTGAGCGGGGCGCTGGCGGCGATCCGGGAAGTCTGGGGGAACGGCGTTGACGCCGTCGGCGCCGGGGTGGCCGGCCTGGTGCAGTATCCCGAGGGAGTCTTCGTGTGGGGCCCTCACGTCGCCGGAACGTCCGTGCGTCTGCGATCGGAGCTGGAGGCGGAGCTGGAGGTGCCGGTCGTCGTGGACAACGACGCCAACACGGCTGCCTGGGCGGAGTTGCAGCGAGGCGCCGCGGTGGGCTGCGACGACATGCTGCTGGTGACCTTGGGGTCGGGCATCGGGGGCGCCATCGTCATCGACGGCCGGGTCCATCGTGGTTCGACGTTCGCCGGGGAATGGGGCCACATGCTCTATCAGGAGCACGGTCTGCTGTGCGACTGTGGCAAGCAGGGATGCTGGGAGACCGTGGCGTCGGGCCCCGCCCTGGTGCGTCTGGCACGGGAGTTCATCACGCTCAACCCGGACGGGCAGCTGGCGCATCGCCTCCGTGACGAGGCGCTCACCGGAGAGGCGATCACCCGAGCCGCTGACGCCGGCGACGAGTCGGCTCGCGGTCTCGTCGCCCAGGTGGGAGCGGCACTGGGGCGTGGCCTGTGCAGCCTCATCGCCATCCTCGATCCGCAGATGATCGTCGTGGGAGGAGGGCTCGGATCGATCGGCGAATCTTTGCTCGGGCCGGCAAGGAGAGTGGCCGCCGATGCGCTGCACGGCGGGGCGCACCGGACGCTGCCTCCGATCCTGGTGGCGGAGTTGGGTCCGGAGGCGGGAGCGATCGGCGCCGCCCTGCTCGCCGAGGATCGTGTGAGAGGTCGTCTCGTCCTCGACTGAGCGAGGCCGGTGACTGCGGTACTCTTGTAGTCGGAGGTCACCGTGAGTACGACGAGCAACATCCCACCGGTTCCTGAACCCGCCGCAGACGGGCATCGTCTCGACACCCGGGCTGCCATGGATGCCCGATCGCGGGCAGACATTGTCAGAGAAGGCGTCATGCTCCTGCCCAATCTCGGCAAGCTGCTGTTTCGCCTCATGCGCGATCCGCGAGTGCCCCGCCGCCGCAAGATCGTCATGGGGATCGCCGTGCTCTACCCCCTCGTGCCCATGGATCTGATCCCCGACTCGATTCCGGTTCTCGGGCAGCTCGATGATGTCCTGGTGCTGGCGTTCGGCATCAAGTACCTTCTCGACGGAGCGCCGGCGGAAGTGATCGCACGGCACTGGGATGGCACCGATGACGCCCTCGACGTGGTGGCGGCGCTGGTCGAGTGGGGAGCCGACATGGTGCCGGGGCCGGTTCGCAGGCTGGCGGGACGATGAGCGCCGGGAGGGCGGTTCTCGGACTCGGCCTGATTGCCGCCGGAGTGCTGTACGTGCTCGACAACGCCGGAACCCTCGATGCCGGCGAGACCATCGGCCGCTGGTGGCCGCTGGTGATCATCGCGCTCGGCCTGCTGCAACTCCTGATCGACCGTCACACCTGGCTCGGTTCGACGATCCTCATCACGATTGGCCTGGTCCTACTCGGGACCCGCCAGGGATGGCTCGGCGGTTCGGCCTGGTCGCTCGTATTCGCCGCTCTCCTCGTTGTCCTCGGGATTCGCCTGCTCACTGTGGGACGAGGCCACGACAGCGAGCCTTCCGGTATCGCCGCTGTTCCCGTCACCGCTGACGAGAGAGCCCGTGTCGACGCGGTGGCGGTGTTCTCGAGTCGCCGTGTCGGCAGTGCTTCTGCCGCATTCACCGGCGGCGACGTCACCGCGGTGCTCGGTAGCCTGGATGTCGACCTCACCGAGGCGACGCTGGCACCGGGCGCTCGCATCGTCGCCACCGTGATCCTGGGCGGAGTCAACGTGCTGGTGCCACAGGGCTGGAGTGTCGACATCTCCGGCACGCCGATCCTGGGCGGGTGGGACAACACGACTCGACGCGACGCCGTGGGTCCCGACGCCCCGGTGTTGGAGATCAGCGCCGTCACCATTCTGGGCGGGCTGGAGGTGCGGCACATCGAGCGTTGGTCGTGAGCGAAGCCGCCATCGTCTGCAGAGTGGCTGGCGCGCACTAGCCTCCGGCCCGCGAGGAGGATTCCATGGATTTTCGCCGAATCGGCAACCTGCCCCCATACGTGTTCGCCCAGGTCGATCGCCTCAAACTCGAGGCGCGGCGAGCCGGTGAGGACATCGTCGATCTCGGGTTCGGCAATCCGAACATTCCGACAGCCGACGTCGTCGTCGACAAGCTCATCGAGGCCGCCCGCAATGGGCGCAACCACCGCTACTCGTCGTCACGGGGAATTCCCAACCTGCGCAAGGCGATCGCCGACCGCTACCGGCGCCGCTTCGGCGTTGAGATCGACCCCGAGACGGAGGCGATCACCACCATCGGCGCCAAGGAGGGCCTGGCGCATCTGATGTGGGCGCTCGTGCAGCCCGGAGACGTTGCGCTCGTCCCGGAACCGTCATACCCGATCCACATCTACGCGGCGGCGCTGGCGGGGGCAGAGGTGCGCCGGGTGCAGGTGGCGCCGGATTCCGACTACTTCGCCAGGCTCAACGAGTCGTTCCTCGATTCGTGGCCGCGGCCGCGGGTCGTCGTGGTGTCCTTTCCCCACAACCCGACCACGATGACCGTCGAATACGAGTTCTTCGAGCGCCTCGTCGGTTTCGCCAAGGAGCACTCGGTGATGCTGGTGCATGATTTTGCTTACGCCGACATCACCTTCGACGGCTACGAGGCGCCCAGCCTGCTTCAGGTTCCGGGGGCCAAGGACGTCGGCGTCGAGCTGTACACCCTCACCAAGAGCCACTCGATGGCCGGCTGGCGGGTCGGATTCGTCGTCGGCAACCCCGAGATGGTGGAGGCGCTCGCCAAGCTCAAGTCCTACCTCGACTACGGGACGTTCCAGCCGATCCAGATCGCCTCGATCGTGGCGCTCAATGAAGGGGACGAGCACGTCGGCCGTGTGCAGGAGATCTACCGCAAGCGGCGGGACACCCTCGTCGACGGCCTCAACCGCGCCGGATGGGAGGTGCCGAAGCCGTTGGGCACCATGTTCGTGTGGGCTTCTATCCCCGAGGAGTACCGGTCGATGGGCTCAATCGACTTCGCCGTGCGTCTGCTGGAGGAGGCGAAGGTTGCCGTCAGTCCCGGCATCGGCTTCGGCCCCAGCGGCGAGGGCCATGTGCGCTTCGCACTCGTGGAGAACGACCATCGCATCTCCCAAGCGGTGCGGGGGATCCGCAGGACGCTCAGCGGATCCTGAGCGGCGACGCCGCTGTCCCACGGTAGCTTCCACCCGACATCGCCGGTGAATGTCTCAGCCGTCCTCTAGGAACGAGCGCTCCGCCGCCGCCTCACGGTCACCAGGGCGGTGCCGGAGAGCACGGCGGCGGCCACCACTGCGATGATGGCGACGACGGGCATCGTTCGGCCCGACGGCTCGTCGCCGGTCGGGGCATCGGCCACGGTGATCACGGGCAGCTCGATGGCATCGGTGGCGCCTTCCGCCACCGGCTCCACCAAGACCGGCATTGGTCCCACGGTCATGTTCGGACCGGGCGCCTCGGTGGTTTCCCCCGAGAGGTGGTGGACGCGGGCCCCGTCCCAGGTCGTGGGAAGGGTGAGCGTCTCGGTATCGCTCGTACTCCATACGATCCAGGCCGCCGCCGCGCCGGTTCGCTCCAGCTCGATCGACCACAGGGGCCCGGACACGGCGCCGCCGACCATGTGGGCTCCGGTGAGCCACTCGGCCGTCTGGCGGTAAGCGATTCCGGCAGGCGTGATGCCGGCGTAGTCGTCGGGCGTCTCCGACTCGCTGAGGGCGACGAAGCGGCGGCTGCGGTCCTCGTAGATGTCCCAGGCGTACCAGTTGAAGTTCTCGACGCCCGATGCCCATTGCACGATCAGGGCGCGAGCGGTCGCGCCGGACGCGGTGTCGTCGTCGAGCACCATGCCCAGGTCGTAGGCGACCGCTCCCTCGGTGTTCCACAGCGGGGCGTCGCCCATGCCGTGGGCGGCGGCGGCGTCCCGATAGCCGACGATGAGCGGCACGCTGTCCTCGGGGCGCAGCGACGGGTACTCGTGGAAGGCGAGGACGTCCACGTACTCCCCGCCGCCGGAGGCGAGGAACTCCTCGAACCGGTTCACGGTGGTGAAGTCGGGGGCGATCACGACGTTGCCGGGGTCGGTGGCCCGCAGCTCCTCGGAGGCGATCCGGGTCAGCTCGACGAGCTCGTCCATGGAT
>CAZMSN010000005.1:0-70621 GCA_964569015.1 uncultured Acidimicrobiaceae bacterium
CGCCGTGGTGCCATGACCCGGCGCGAGTTCGAGCGGGTCGTCGACGACGTGCTCGACACCCTGCCGGAGTGGGTGGTTGAACGGGTCGACAACCTCGAGGTGATCGTCGAAGAACAGCCGACGCGGGACCAGGACCCCCACGGCGAAGGCCTCCTCGGCCTCTACCACGGCATCTCGCTGCTCGAACGTGGCATCGACTACTGGGGGGCCATGCCCGACACCATCACCATCTTCCGTAAACCCCACCTCGCCCTCGGGCTGAGCCGGGACCAACTCCGCCACGAGATCCGGCGCACCGTGCTGCACGAGCTGGCCCACCACCTCGGCATCGACGACGACCGCCTCGACGAGCTGGGCTGGGGCTGACCGGCGCGCCAGCCGATCCTGATTGACCCAGGCCGCGCCCGCCGTCGGTGGGCGCTCCTTTCCTACACTCGTGCCGATGGACCCGAACGTCTACGCAGCCGCCGCCCTCCCCGAGGAACCGCCCTGGCCCGACGCCTCCGGCCCCTACCTCTTCCTGCTCGAGGCGGTCGGCTCGCTGGAGCTGCGCATCCTCGACGGGTGGATCCAGCGCAACCGCCCACCCAACATCGGCCCTGAGGACGTGCGGGTGGCGCTGCTCCCCCAGACCCGTCGCCGGCGCCGGCGCAACTTCGATCCCCGCATCGCCGCCTACCTCGACGGCGACGTCGACCCGTTGCTCGTGCCATTGCGTATCGCCTGGCTGCCGCCGCTGCGCCGGGGCCGCCGCACCGCCGCCTTCCGCGACCTGCTGAGCCTGGGCGACCCGAGGGACCCTCCCCCAATCCGCCAAACCATCGTCTACCGCACCCGACCCGATCGCTGCCGCATCATCGCCGGCACCCCGAGCCGGGCCTCGACCGTCCGCACCGCCTGGGAGGATCCCGAGGGACGGGCCCGGCGCAACGGCACCTCGCTGCCCGAATTCGTCGCCAAGCGGGCGTGGCTCACCCTCGAGCGAGCCGAGCGCAGCCTCCGGGGCAGCCACTACAAGGTCCCCAAGTTCGTCCGCGAGAGCCTCACCGAGAGCCGCTCGTTCGTCGCCGGAGTCGCCCGCCTCGCCGACGAGGCCGACGTCTCCGTCAGGCTGATGACGGCCCGCACCCGCCACTACGTGCGGGAGATCGCCGCTACCCACAGCCCTCTCACCATCGACCTCGTCGCCACCACCATTCGCTGGCTCATCACCAAGGCCTACGTGGGTCTTCACTACGACGACGAGGAGCTGGCCGCCATCTACACGATGGGCGAGCGCTACCCCCTGGTGTTCCTCCCCTCCCACAAGTCGAACTTCGACCACCTGGTGCTGCGCTACGTGCTCTACCAGAACGGCCTGCCCCCCAACCACACCGCCGGGGGCATCAACATGAACTTCTTCCCGGTCGGTCCCATCCTGCGCCGGGCCGGGGTGTTCTTCATCCGCCGCGAATTCAAGGACGACGAGCCCTACAAGTTCGCCCTCCGCCAGTACCTCGACTACCTGGTCGAGAAGCGCTTCCCGCTCGAGTGGTACATGGAGGGGGGCCGCTCCCGCTCCGGGAAGCTGCGGCCGCCTCGCCTCGGGCTGCTCGCCTACGTAGTCGACTCGCTGCAGCGCGGCGCCGCCGACGACATCGTCATCTTCCCGGTGTCGATCGCCTACGACCAGATCCAGGACGTCGGCTCCTACGCCGCCGAGCAGACCGGCGGCGGCAAGGAACGTGAATCGGTGGGATGGCTACTGCGGGTGATCCGCAGCCTTCGGCTCCGCTACGGCGACATCCACCTCCGCATCGGGGCCCCGGTGTCGGTGCGTAACTTCCTCGCCGAGCAGGAGGACGTCCCCACCGACGCCGAGGACACCCGCAGCCCCGCCATCCCCAAGCTCGCCTTCGAGGTGGCGGTGCGCATCAACGAGGTCACCCCGGTCACCCCCATCTCGCTGGTCACCCTTGCCCTGCTCAGCGTCGGCGACCGCAGCCTCACCGTCGACGAGCTGATGCAGGTGCTCGAGCCGTTCGTCGACTTCGTCTCCCGCCGCGACCTGCCGATCACCGACACCCTCTCCCTCGACGATCCCGCCGACACCCTCACCGCCCTCGATGCCCTCACCCTGCACGGCGTGGTGTCATCGTTCGAAGGCCCCACCGACACCGTCTACCGCATCGGGCCCGAGCAGCACCTCGCCGCCGCCTACTACCGCAACACCATCATTCACTTCTTCGTCGACCGGGCCATCACCGAGCTGGCCCTTCTACACGCCCGCGACGAGCCGGGCGAAGCGACGGTGCGTACCGTGCTCGACGAGAGCCTGCGGCTGCGCGACCTGCTCAAGTTCGAGTTCTTCTTCGCCCCCAGCGACGTGTTCGAGGACGAGATCCGCCGCGAGCTCGCCGACCACGACCCGGGATGGCGCGACCATCTCAACGCCGGCGCCGTCGACGCGGTGCTGCGGGCCTTCCGTCCCTACGGGTCCCCCGCCATCCTGCGCCCGTTCCTCGAGGCGTACCAGGCGGTGGGCGACATCGTCGCTCGCGCCGCCGCCGACGACACTCTCACCGCCGAGGACGTGCGCGTCGAGGTGATGGATCTCGGCAAGCAGTACCTCTTGCAGGGCCGCATCAAGCACGCCGAGTCGGTCACCAGCGTGCTGTTCGACTCGGCGTTGCGCCTCGCCGAAAACCGCCGTCTCTTCGATCCCGGCCAGCCGGACCTGGCGGCACGACGCCTGCAATTCGCCGCCGAGCTGCACAAGGTGCTCCGGCGCCTCGACGGCATCGAAGCCCTGGCGGCTGCCGCGGCCGCAGGGATGCTCGAGTGACTATATCGGCGGTGCACAAAAGAACTAGTTGACTGCTGTAGGTGGTGGAGGCTACACTCTCCGTAGGCGGAAGACACCCTTCTACGACGTGTGCAGCCCTATGGGCCCGATCCTGAGGCGGTCCGCATGAGCCGAGACGACGACCAGCCAGGAGATGTGACTGTCATCGTGTCCGCCGCCGACGCGGCCGAAGATGCCGCCGTCGAACCCGCGTGGTTGGAGCAGCTCGCCGAGACCGAACGGCGCATCGCCGCTCTCGAGAAGAAGATCGCCGGCTCGAGGCCGGCGGCGGCCGCCGCAAAGCCAACCAAGGCTCCCAAGGCGGAGACCGCTCCGCCGATCGTGGCCGCCACTCCCGAGGTTGACAAAGGCGTCACCCGTGCGACGCCCGGTGAGCAAACGGCCGCCGAGGCGAGCGAGATCTTGGTGACGGCCCATCAGGAAGCCGCCGCCGTCCTCAGCGAAGCCAGGAGGGAAGCCTTCCGCCTCGTCACCGAAGCACGCGACGATGCCGAGAACACCGCCGCCGAAGCCCAAACCAACGCCGCCCGCATCACCAAGAACGCCGAGGAGACCCGCGGCGCCACTCGACGCGACTCCATCGCCCTCATCGACGAGGTCAAGGACGAGAGTGAGCGGCTCATCGCCGAGCGCAACACCGTCCTCGAGACGATGCGGGCCGAGTACGAGACCGAGAACGCAGATCTCCTCGAGCGGATCACGGAACTCCGTTCCATCGCCGCCGATCTCGAGAATCGGCTCTCCGCCGCCCTCCAGCACCACGCCACACAAGACCAATCCCCCTCTCCGTCACCGGCCCCCCAGCCCGAACCAAGACCCCCAACGGCGTCGGGCCCGGCCGAGGATGTCGCAGGCTCCGCACAAGCCGACCCTGACACGCCCAATGTGCCTGTGCAACACAACGGGGTCGCGCCAACAGCCGCGTCGCGCGGATCGTATTACAGCCGACGCTCCGCCAGATTGCCTCGGCTCGGGTCCGATGCCGGCCGCAACGCAATCGCCGCCATCAACGCCATGCGAGCCCATGCCAGGGACGCTGAGAACAAAGACAACGGCGACGGGCCAGCTGCCGACAAGGAGGGATTGACCGCACAGACCGCCTGAAGGCTCGACGGGAACGGGCGCCTCATCAAACGGCCCGCACGCGCACGGCTGAACGACCGCCCCGTTTCCGTCGACAAAGTGGGCGCCCTCCCGCAACGAGGGCGCCCACTGCTCGTCTCCGGAGGATTTCGACGCGTCGGAAGCCGACACGACCGGCCCGCGCCGGGCCGGCGGATCAGGTGTAGTAGGGATCGGCCCCGGCGGTGTGGTCGGTCACATCGACCACACCGGTGATCTCCGGCACGTTGGATTTGATGGCGGTCTCGATGCCCTGGCTCAGGGTCATGGCCGCCAGACCGCAGCCCTGACACCCGCCCCCGAGCTGCACGTACGCGGTCGTGTCCTCGACGCGATCGAGCGTCACGAAACCGCCGTGGGCGGCAATGGCAGGATTGATGTGCTCCGAGATGAGTTGGGCGACGCGCTCTTCGATGGTCCCCTCGAGAACGATCGGCGGGGCATCCGGCGCTTCGATCCGCGCAGTCGGCGGATTGGGATTGTGCAACACGAGTCCCGGAGTCGCGGGATCACCCGCGATGTCGACAATGGCGCCCCTCAGGTTGTCGACGCTGTGAAGAGGGATCGCCACCGCCAGCTCACCGTGATGCTCGATGTGGTCGTTGTCGCCGATGTCCTCGGCTCGGAGGAAGGCGGTCTCGTAGCGGAATCCATTCCGGCCCGCGCCGACGATGCGCAGGCCCAAGGACAGATCGGGGATCTCCTCCCGGTCCCGTTGCTGCAGGATTCGGGAAAGAGCGGGCTCTGTGATCTCGACGATGGCTTCAGCGGTCGTATCCATGCGACCGGATGCTACTGCGGCCCCCACGGCTTCCCGACGTCCCGTTTCCGCATCAATCCATGTACATGGCCTCGATGAGGTCCGCGAAGTGCTCGGCCACCGCCGCCCTCCGCACCTTGAGCGTCGGAGTCAGCTCCCCCTCATCCATCGAGAGCGGCCTCGGCAGGATGGTGAAGCGCTTCAGCTGTTCCGCCCGGGCGAAGTGCCGGTTGAGGCCGGCGATCGCCTCTTCGATCTCGCGGTGGATCTCCTCGCTCTCATGGGCAGGCCCCGACAGGCCGTGCGCCTCCAGGTAGCGGGCGGCAGCCCCCTCGTGCAGCGTCACCAACGCCGACAGATACTTGCGCCGATCGCCGATCACCATCACCTCGAACACGAGTGGGTGGGTCCTCAACGCCTCCTCGAGCGGCTTGGGAGCGACATTCTTGCCCCCGGCGGTGATGATGATGTCCTTCTTGCGGCCCGTGATCCAGAGCATGCCGTCGTCGTCGAACCTTCCCATGTCGCCCGAGTGGAGCCATCCGTCCGCCAGCGTGGCGGCGGTCCCCTCCGGATCGCGGTAATAGCCGAGGAAGACGTTGCGGCCCTGCACTAGCACCTCGCCGTCTTCGGCGATGCGGACCTCCGTCCCCGGGAAGGGAGGCCCCACCGAGCCGTAGACAGTGCGGCCTGGGACGTTGATCGTGGTCGGCCCCGTGTCCTCCGATTGCCCGTAGACCTCACGGATCGGGATGTCGACGCTCGAGAAGAACTCGAGCAGCTCCTTGGAGATCGGAGCCGCCCCGCTGACCGCCAGTGCGGCTCCGCCGAGCCCCAATGCCTTCTTCGCCTTGTCGAGGACGAGCTTGCGGGCCACGGCGTAACGCCCAGCCAGCATCTTGTTGGGTTCCTCTCCCCGATTGCGAAGATCGTTCACTTTCGTGGCCACGCCCATCGCCCAGGCGGCGATCTTGGCCTTCGATCCCGAGAGCTCGTCCAAATGCGCCGTGACCCCCGACTGGAACCGTTCCCAAACCCGCGGCACCGCGAAGAAGATCGTGGGCTGCACCTCCTTGAGGTTGTCGGCCACCCGCGCGAAGGACTCTGCGTAGTAAACCGCCTCCCCCGCCACCGCCGGAGCGTGAATCGTGAACACCTGCTCGGCGATGTGCGACAGCGGCAGGTACGAGACGCTCCACTCGGACGAGTCGATCTCGAAGAGTCGCGCCGCCTGCGATGCCGTCCACACCAAGTTGTCGTGCGACAACATGACACCCTTGGGAGGACCGGTCGTCCCCGACGTGTAGATGAGGGTGGCGAGGCCGTTGGGCTCCAGCGCCTCCAACCGGGCATCGACCTCCTCGGTGCCCACCGTGGCGCCCCGCTCGATGAAATCGTCCCACGAGATGACAAGGTCGTCGTCGATCCGGGAGGCAGGGCGCATCGTCACCACGTGCCGCAGGTCGGGAAGATCTGCCCTCACCTCGCCGATCTTGGCCCACTGCTCCTCGTTCTCCACGAGAACCATTGGCGCCTTGGAATGGGAGATGATGTACTGGCATTCCTCCGGCGAATCGGTGGCGTAGATCCCGGCCGGGACCGCGCCGGCCGCCATCGCCCCGACGTCGAAGAGGACCCACTCCGGTCGATTGAAGCCGAGGATGTTCACGGCATCGCCGGCCTCGATGCCGAGTGCGATCAGCGACTTGGCAACCGCCACCACCTCACCGGCGTACTCTTTCCACGTGGTTGCTTGCCATGCCTCGCCGACCCGCTGGTAGTACGCCGGTCGATCGGCGAGGACCTCGCCGTTGCAAAGCACCCTGAACGGAATGGTCTCAGCCGGCACGTTCCTCCTCCTCACCTCGTACGGGCTCTCCGACTGTAGTGAAAAACGATCCGCCGCCGCGGGGCGACACGGGAGTATTCAGCGACGAGAATGGCGCCCATGTCCATCGCCGATCTGCAGACGCGCTCCTCGGGTCTGTTGCTGCATCCCAGCAGCCTGCCCGGCCCCTACGGCATCGGCGACATCGGACCGGCAGCGGCCGCCTGGGTCGACTTCGTCGCCGCCACCGGATGCCGGATGTGGCAGATCCTCCCGCTCGGCCCCACCGGGTACGGGGACTCGCCCTACCAGTGCTTCTCTTCGTTCGCCGGCAACCCCTACCTCGTCAGCCCCGACCTGTTGCTCCAAGACGGCCTCGTCTCCGACGAGGACCTCGCCGCCTACCCAAGACTGCCCGCCGAACGGGTCGACTACGGCGCCGTGATCCCGGCCAAGCTGGCTCTGCTCGACCGTGCATTCGACCGCTTCGGCGACGCTGCCCCCGCGCTGCGGGACGAATACAGATCCTTCGCCGACGCCGAGCGCCGCTGGCTCGATGACTTCGCGGTGTTCATGACGCTCAAGGATCTCCACGGCGGAGCACCCTGGATCTCGTGGGAGCGTCCCTTGCGCCTACACGACCCGGAGGCGATCGCCGACCTGCGGCGCCGCCACGCCGACGCCGTCGGCCGTCACGTCTTCCGCCAGTGGGTCTTCCATCGCCAGTGGGCCATCCTGCGACAGCATGCCGCCGCAGCAGGCGTCGCCATCATTGGCGACATCCCGTTCTTCGTCGCCGGAGACTCCGCCGACGTCTGGGCCAACCGCCATCTCTTCCAGCTCGACGCGGAGGGAAACCCCTCGGTGATCGCCGGCGTCCCACCCGACCTGTTCTCCGACACCGGCCAGCGCTGGGGCAATCCCCTCTACAACTGGGAGCGTCACGAGGCCGACGGATACACATGGTGGGTCGACCGGATCGCAGCGACGCTTTCACAGGTCGACATTCTCCGCATCGACCACTTCCGAGCCTTCGTCAACTACTGGGAGATTCCCGGCGGGGCGCCCACCGCCGAGGTCGGCCGCTGGATGGACGGCCCGGGAGAAGCGGTCTTCACCGCCGTGCGCAGCGCCCTCGGCACCCTACCGATCATCGCCGAAGATCTGGGAGAGCTCGATCCGAGAGTCCCGGCGCTGCGCGACAAGCTCGGCCTCCCAGGAATGAAGGTCCTCCAGTTCGCGTTCGACGGCGACCTGACTCACCCGTTCCTTCCCCACAACTACCCCCCCACCTGTGTCGTGTACACCGGAACCCACGACAACAACACTGTCAAGGGCTGGTGGAACTCGGCCCCGCCCGAAGAACGCCGCTTCGCCAGGGACTACTTGGGCGTCGACGAGAACGACCCGGTGGAAGCGTTCCTCGAGGGGGTGTGGAGTTCGGTGGCGCTGCTGGCCATCGCCCCTATCCAGGACGCGCTGCGCCTTGGGGCGGAAGGTCGCATGAACAGTCCCGGCACCACGAGCGGCAACTGGCAATGGCGTCTCGCCGCCGACGCGCTGACAACGCCGGTGCACGACCAAATCCGCGATCTCAACCGCCGCTATGGACGCTGACCTCTCGCGCTCGAGGCCCTCCTGATCAGGGAGCGACCTCGACCAGCTCGTTGGTCGTCAAGTCGAGCACCCGTTCCACGTCGCTGCGGCTCTCGGCGATCCATCGGGCGAGACTCTCCCCCTGACGCCGCACCAGCCACCAGGCAACCTCGTTGGAGCCGCTCTCTCGATGCTCGCGCCAGCGGGACCGCGCAGTGGCGATCGCTATCCTCTCCGACTCGAAGGTGCCCAGCAAGGTCTCTTCCGGACCCCGATAGGGCTTTCCCGGCGCGGGCATGGGCTCGCGATACTCGGTTGCCGTGAAGGCCTCGCTGCTCATATACCCTCCTCAAGCCTGGCCGAATGCTACTACTCACAGCGGCAAGCGCGCGTGCCGATCAGAGGAATGATCACCACTGGGGAGACCCGGTCTGGCAGCTCCGGCTCGACGCCCGGCGGCAGCCACATCGCGGCCGCACCAGACCCCGGAGCGTGGGCGCTGGCAGGATTGAACTGCCGACCTCTTCCGCGTCAAGGAAGCGCTCTCCCACTGAGCTAAGCGCCCTGGGACCGGCTGGAGACCGGTTCGA
The DNA here is from genome assembly GCA_964569015.1 of uncultured Acidimicrobiaceae bacterium. Taxonomy (GTDB): domain Bacteria; phylum Actinomycetota; class Acidimicrobiia; order Spongiisociales; family UBA5794; genus CAYQEC01. The sequence goes on from CAZMSN010000005.1 coordinate 8,742, forward strand.
GGCGACGCCGGGAATCGAACCCGGGTAAAAGGTTTTGCAGACCTTTGCCTAAACCACTCGGCCACGTCGCCAGACGGACGGCTCTCGCCGCCCTCGGAGCGGACGACCGGGATCGAACCGGCGACCTCAACCTTGGCAAGGTTGCGCTCTACCAGCTGAGCTACGTCCGCGGGGACCGGAATAGTACCACGCCACCCGGCGGCGACGGCAGGGCTCAGATGCCGGTGGAGCCAAAGCCGCCACTGCCCCGAGCCGAATCCGGCAGCTCTCCGACCTCCACAAATTCCTGCTCTGCGACGGGCACGACCACGAGCTGCACGATGCGCTCTCCCCGTGCCAGCTCCACCGGCTCACTCCCCAGGTTCACCAAGATCGCGTGGATCTCGCCGCGGAAACCGGCATCGATCACCCCCGGCGCGTTGACGACGCCGATCCCGTGCCGTGCCGCCAGGCCGCTGCGTGGCGCTACCAATCCGACGTGACCGGACGGGATCGCCACCGCGATCCCGGTTGGTACCATGCCCCGCTCCCCCGGTTCGAGCCGGACGGCACAGCGGGCACGGAGATCGACGCCGGCGTCACCGGGATGAGAATGCGACGGCAGCGGCAGTTCGGGATCGAGCCGGACAAGCGGTATCTTCATCGGCGGCATTGTGGCCGACGGTCGTATCAACGGCAAAGGTGACACGTGAGCAAGAAGAGGCAAGTCGAAGCCCCGACCTCGGGCAATGACGGCGCCTGGTTCCTGGACATGCTGGGAATCGAACGTGGCCGGCTCATTTCCTCAACCCGACGATCCCACGGCGACGTCGAGATGCCGACGCTGTCTCCATCGGCGTCGCCGGCAGAGACCACGTCTGAACACGTCGGCCAACTCTGGCAAGCCACCGGTGAACAGGATCCGCTCACCGACTGGGAGCCCCACGAGTTGGCGAAACAGGTGACCTCCAGCCGGAACTTCCGCTGGACGGTCATCGGCGCCCTGGTGATCCTCGGAGTCATCGCCGCGGCGACGATCCTCTGGCTCCCCTCGATCGTGCAGAGGCGGGCCGATGCCCGAGCCGATGAATACCGCCGCGTCATCGTCGATCTTCGCGCCGCGCTCCCCGACACCCAGAGTGCCCTCGCGACCGCCACCGACCCGGCTGCCACGGCCGAAGATTTCTCGGCGCTCGTGGGCCCTCTGGCCGGCCTCTCCTCGCTGGCGGACCGCCTTGGCGACACGATCGCTGAGCCGCTCCCGGAAGCGCCGCCGCTCCTGCCGTCCGGGCCGATCGAGGAGCTCATCCCCATCCAGGACAAGCTCGGTCCCCTGGGCAGCGAAGCCGCCGCCATCGAGCAGCGCATCTCCGATCTGGTCCTCTACCGCACGCTGTTGGCCAGCGTCTCGACTCTCCCCGACATCCCCACCGAGGGATCGGCCAGCGACATCAACGAGCTGCGGGTCGAGCTGGCCGCGTTCCACGCCGACGGGATCGGCATCGTCAACCAGATGAACCCCGATCCAACCCTCGAAGACCACCTCGAAGAGGTGAGGGTGGCCCTCGACCGGTTCGCCGATTGGCAAATCGACTACCTCGAGGCGATTCGCGAGGGCGACGATGCCGGCCCAGTCGTCGACGAGATCACCATGGTCTTCGAGGCGCTCGGGCACACCATCGTCGCGCCTCTGGCGGAGATCCGCAGCGAGACCGACGCCCGGATCCTGGACCTGGCGAACGAGCTGGATGACACCCTGGTGCTCATGCCGTCCTGAGACGGGTCAGGCTTGCTCCTCGAGAGCGGCTGCTTCACGCTCGAAATCGCGAGCACGCTGGAACTCCTTGTACACCGAGGCGAATCGAAGGTACGCGACGTCGTCGATCTCTCGCAGGCCGAGCAGCACCTCGTCGCCGATGTCACTCGCCGAGACCGTGGATACCCCCGACGTGTACAGCCCCTCAGCCCGCTCCACAATCGCTTCGATCGTGCCCGCCGCCACCGGGCGATCGGCCAGTGCCCGCTCGATCCCCCTGCGTACCTTGCGTGCGTCAAACGGCTCGGTCCGTCCGTCCCGCTTCTGCACCAGCGGCGTCACGGCAATTCGTTCGTAGGTCGTGAAACGATGGCCGCACCCCACACATTGTCGCCGCCGCCGGATCGACACCCCGCCCTCTGCCGGACGGCTGTCGATCACACGATTGTCGTCGGTGAGGCAGAGTGGGCAGCGCATCGTCGAGAGGCTACTCGCTCTGTTCGGAGGCCTCCATCGAGCCCGTGACACGACACCGCCTCCGAGCCTCAGTCGATGATCGGGATCTCGATCACCTGGCCCGGCACGATCACGCTCGAGTCCATGCCATTGATCGTCCGGATGGTGGCAACCACCTCCCGGACATCGCCTCCGTCGGGCGACAGCTCGGCGGCGATGGCCCACAGCGTGTCTCCCGATCGCACCAAGTGGACGGTGGTGTCCGAGCCGGCCCCGGCTGCGTGGACGGCGGAAGCGAGGAGGAGCACCAGAGCCGCGATCACGATGGAGATGACGACCAGCACGCGTGATGGAGTGGTCATGTGTCCGGGCATCGTGGTGTCTCCTCCCCTTCCCGCTTCCAACCGTGTTTCGGGTCTCTCCTGAGGCCCGCTGTCAGACCGGGATCGTGGGCCCGGCCCTGCAAGCAACGTATCGCCGGGGTGTGACAGGATCTCCGGCGACCCGAGGGCCTGTGTCCGGACCTGATTTGCATCTCCCGATCGAACACGTGTTCGCATATGGGGCACGCTATCGAACATATGTTCCGGTGTCAAGTCGAACATATGTTTGGTAGATCGCGAAATCGCAACTACGATGGCCGGGTCGCGTTGAGAAAGGCACCGCAATGGACCCCAAGCAGCTCACCGGTCGCCAGCAGCAGATCCTGGACTTCATCCTCGAGACGGTGCGAGACCGGGGCTACCCACCGGCAGTGCGCGAGATCGGCGCCGCCGTCGGGCTCAGCTCGCCATCGACCGTACACAGCCACCTGTCGGCGCTGGTCAAGGCCGGCTGCATCCGGCGCGATCCCTCCAAGCCCCGCGCGATCGAGGTGCTCAACACCGGCGAGGATCTCCGCTCTTTGCACCGCGCTCCCGTGCGCGACGTCCCCCTGGTGGGCCGCATCGCGGCCGGATCGCCCATCCTCGCCGAGGAGGACATCGACGAGATCTTCCCCCTTCCCGTCGAGTTGGTGGGCAACGACCCTGCCTTCATGCTGAGGGTGCGCGGCGAGTCGATGATCGACATCGGCATCTTCGACAACGACTACGTCATCGTGCGCCGCCAACCCGATGCCCGAGACGGCCAGATCGTCGCCGCTCTGGTCAACGGCGAGGAGGCGACCATCAAACGTTTGCAGCGCATCGACGGCCGGGTGGTCCTCAAGGCTGAGAATCCGGCGTTCCCGCCCATGGTGTTCTCCGAGGGCGTCGAGATCCTCGGTGTCGTGGTGGCAGTCATGCGCCGTGTCATGTGACACGGCGTGTCGCATGAGCCTCAGTCGACGGATCCGCCGAAAACGAGGTTCGCCGGCCCTTCGATCCAGGCCGTCCCGTCCTCCATCTCGACCATCATCGTCCCGCCCGGGAGATCGACCGCCACTCGCGCATCGGTGAGACCCTGCCGGCTCGCCAGGAAGGCGGTCGCGGCGGCTCCGGTGCCGCAGGCCAGCGTCTCGCCCACTCCTCGCTCCCACACGCGCAACTCGATGCGGTCCCTTCCCCGCACCGCAGCGAATTCCACATTGGTGCCTGCCGGGAAGATGGGATCGGTCTCGATCTGCGGACCCAGAGTCGTCACCGGTGCCAACGCCGGATCGTCCACGAACACGATCGCGTGCGGGTTGCCCATGCCCACCGGATGCACCTCGACACCTGCCACCCGCAGCGACGCCAACCGATACTCCTGCGGAACGCCGAGCATCGCCCGCACAGTGCCGTCCGGCCTCACCTGTGCCGGTCGCTCCCCCACGGCCGACTCGATGATCAGATTCGGGCCCTCCACCCAGCCGCGCATCACCGCCAGCCGGGCAACACAGCGCAGCCCGTTTCCGCACATCTCGGCACTGCGCCCATCGGCGTTCCAATAGCGCATCCGTACCCGGTCCGAGCCGAGCGGGGTCACCTCGAGCACCCCGTCCGCCCCGACCCCGCGCTTGCGCTCGCACCAGCGCACGATGTCCGCCGCCGCCATCGTGACCGGGCCTTCGACCACGATGAAATCGTTGCCGAGACCCTCCATCTTCACGAAATCCATCCGCCGGCCTCCTGCACTGCTGCGATGGCTCGATCGATACGCTCCGAGGCATCATGGTGCCACGGAATCCATCGAATGCGCGGATCCCTCCCGAAGAACGTACGCTGGCGCTTCGCCAGCGCCAGAGTCGCCCGGACCGCCTCGTCCCTGGCTCCAGCGAGGTCGACCCGTCTCTCGACGACCGGCAGCAGCTCCTTGTACCCAACCGCCTGGCGGGCGGTTCGGCCCAGGCGCGGCGCAAGCCGCCGCACCTCGTCGAGCAAGCCGTCGTCGAGCATCTTGTCGAAACGGGCCGCCACCCGGTTCGCCAGCTCGTCGCCCGGGTCGAAGCCCAGCGCCACCAATGGCACCGACGGCAGGTAACGCCGCACCGCCTCCGCAACCGGTGACGCCGCCCGGTCGCTCGGAGTGAGGCCTGTGAGCCGCTCGATCTCGAGGGCCCGCAGCACCCGTCGCGGGTTCGCCAGGTCCACGTGGTTCCCTGCTGCGGGATCGAGCGCTTGCAGCTCAGCGAGATGCTCGGCAGCGCTCCCTTGCTCCAGCTCTGCCCGGATCGCAGCGTCGGTCGGCGGGAAGTCGAGCGGATCCACCAGCGAGCGGAAGTGCAGTCCCGAGCCACCGCACATCACCGGTGTGATCCCCTCCTCCCGAAGCCGATCGCGGATCATCACCCCGACCTCCTGGAATTCGGCGACGGCGAACTCCTCCTCCGGCTCCACGAGGTCGATGAGGTGGTGCTCCACCGTGGCCCGGATCTCCGGAGTCGGCTTTGCGGTGCCGATGTTCATGTCCCGGTACACCTGCATGGAGTCCACCGACAGCACCTCGCCGCCGAGCCGGGAGGCGAGCCCGACGCCGACCTCGGATTTGCCCGAGGCAGTGGGACCGACGATTGCGACGACGCTCAGAACGCGAGCCTCCCCATGAGGTGATGCGGGGCAGCCCGCTCGATCTGCACCGTGAGGAACGTTCCCGCCGCGTGATCCCCCGGCAGGTGGACCGGCTTGTTGCCCCGAGTCCGAGCCGTCACCATCTCGGGATCCTTCCGCGACGCGCCTTCGACCAGGACCTCGTAGCGTCGACCCACCATCTCCTCGTTCTTCTCCAGTGAGATCCGATTCTGAAGCGTCACCAGACGATCGAATCTCTCCTGGACAACGGGCGGCGCCACCTGATCACCCATCTCGGCCGCCGGAGTGCCCGCGCGCGGCGAGAACTGGAACGTGTACGCCTGATCGAAGCGAGCCTGCCGCACCACCTCGAGCGTGGCGGTGAAGTCCTCTTCGGTCTCGCCGGGAAAGCCCACGATCACGTCCGTCGACACCGAGAGACCGGGGATGAGGCTATGGGCCATCTCGAGCTTCTCGAGGAAGCGATCGGCACGGTAGCCGCGGTGCATCGCCGCCAAGATCCGGTCACTCCCCGATTGGAGGGGAAGGTGAAGCTGCTCGCACACGGCTTCCGTGGACGCCATTGCCTCGGCCACCTCCGGCCCAAAGTCCTTCGGATGGGGGCTCGTGAAGCGCACCCGCCGCACCCCGTCGACCTCGCCCACCCGTCGCAGCAGATCGGCGAACAGCGGCTTGCGTCCGCCGAGGTCGAGATCACGACCATACGAGTTGACGTTCTGGCCCAGCAGCATCACCTCGACCACGCCATCCGCCGCCAGATCCTCGATCTCGCGCATGATCTCGTCGGGCCGCCGGCTCATCTCTCGGCCTCTCACCGAGGGAACGATGCAGAACGTGCATGAGTTGTCGCACCCGATGGTGATCGTCACCCACGCCGAGTGATGGGTCGCCCGCCTGGTCGGCAGGGAGGAAGGGAACTCCTCAATGGAGACGGCCTCGTCCCAGATCTCCGTGACCGGCCCCCGCTCCTCGGCGTGATCGAGGAGATCCAGCACCCGGTGGAGGTTGTGGGTTCCCAAGACGACGTCGACCCATCCGGCACGCTGCCTGATCACTTCCCGGTCCTTCTGGGCCGTGCAGCCGCCGACGATGATCCGGAGGTCGGGACAACGATCCTTGACGGCCTTGAGAGCACCCAAATAGCCGTACAGCCGGTTGTCGGCGTTCTCACGGACCGTGCACGTGTTGACAACGATGACGTCGGCTTCGTCGACTCCCGTCGCCGCCGCCATGCCGTCCGCCTCGAGCATCCCCGCGATCCGTTCCGAATCGTGCTCGTTCATCTGGCACCCGAAGGTGCGCACGAAGTAGCGGCGACCATGCCGCGTTGGCGGCCGACCATGCCACGTCGCCAAGGAGTCCGGAAGAGCGATCCGGGACATGTGGCCATCCTCGCTCAGGGTCAATGGGCGAAATCGATCGATCGGAACTCGCGGATCACGGTCACCTCGATCTGGCCCGGATACTGAAGCTCCTCCTCCAGCCGCCGGGCGATGGCGCGGGCCAGTGCCGCCGCTCCCAGGTCGTCGACCTGGGAGGGACTGACCACGACCCGGATCTCGCGGCCGGCCTGCATGGCGAAGACCCGCTCGACCCCGGCGAAGGAGGCCGCGATCTCTTCGAGTTGCTCCAGCCGCCGCACATATGATTCCAGCGCCTCTCGCCGTGCCCCCGGCCTGGCCGCCGACACCGCGTCCGCCGCCTGCACCAGAACCGCGGTCAGGGTACGGGGCTCGACCTCGTTGTGATGGGCCTCGATGGCGTGCACGATGGCGGGATCCTCCCCGAAGCGGCGGGCGATCTCGGCACCGATGAGGGCGTGGGAGCCGCCGACTTCGTGGCTGACTGCCTTGCCGATGTCGTGCAAGAAGGCGGCACGCCGCGCCTCGGCGGCGTCGACCCCGAGCTCGGAAGCCAGCATGCCGGCGATATGCGCCGTCTCGATGAGGTGGTTCAGCACGTTCTGGCCGTATGAGGTCCGGTAATTGAGGCGCCCCAGCAGCGTGACCAGCTCGGCGTGCATCCGGGTGACACCCACCTCGAGCAGTGCCCATTCCCCGGCATCTCGAATGCTCTGCTCGACCTCGGCCTTCGCCTTCTCGTACGCCTCCTCGATCGAGGCCGGGTGGATACGCCCGTCCTCGACGAGGCGTTCGAGAGTCAGCCGGGCGGTCTCCCTTCGCACCGGATCGAACGTCGACACCGAAACCGCCTCAGGGGTGTCGTCGACGATGAGGTTGACGCCGGTGACGGCCTCGAACGTGCGAATGTTGCGCCCGTCCCGACCGATGATGCGACCCTTCATGTCGTCCGACGGCAACGGCACGACCGAGACGGTGGTTTCGGAAACGACCTCGGAGGCGAGCCGCTGCACCGCCGTCGCCAGGATGCGGCGCGCCCGCCGATCGGCTTCCTCGCGCGCCTTGACCTCGAGATCCCGCACCAGGACCATCGCCTCGCGGCGGGTGTCGTCCTCCACCTTGCGAAGCAGCTCCTCCTTGGCTGCACGCGAGTCGAAGCCCGCCGTTTGCTCGAGATTGGCGCGTGCTTCCTCGCGGAGAGCCTCGACTTCGCTCTTGGCAGTGCCGATGTCGCGATCCTTCTCTATCAGCATCTCCTCGCGATGCGCCAGATTGGCGGCACGCTGCTCCAAGGTGGCTTCGCGCTGCGCCAAGCGCTCCTCGAGCGCCGACGTTTCGAGGTGGCGATGCTCCAACGCAGCTTCCTCGCGCTCGCGGTAGCTCTCAGCCAACGCTCGGGCGTCCGCTTCGGCCCGCGAGAGGATGCGCTGGGCATCGATGCGCGCATCACGCAGCGCGGCTTCAGCACTCGCAGCAGCCTTCGCGATCTGTCGTCTCTGGAAACCCCGGCCCGCGACGAAGGCCAGGACGGCAACCGGACCCATCGCGATGCTCAGAACGACCCAACCCTGCATGTCGGTCCCCGTTCCCGGAACCCGAGAAACGGTGTGCCGAGCCACAAGGCTCGGCACACACACTCGGCCGGACAATCACGACGTCGGACAGCGGTCAGCCGTCTCCTCGACCTACCCCTCGGTCAACGCTTCCAACCACGATCGTCCTCTTCGGTTCCGATGTTTGTTGTTTGGTGTCGAATATGTGTAGTCCTGATGCTACTCCACCCATCATGCGACCGGAACCGCAATAATCGCGCCCCGAGTGGCTGGACGGCCGCTCTTCGCGCACCGACGTTCGATGTGACACTTCTCCGGGGCCGGACATCACGAGAAGCGGCCTCAGGCCTCGCTCTCCTCTCCGTCGCTCTTCGCCCCTTCGTTCTGCAGTGCCTCATCGGGTAACTCCTCGTCCTCAGCGATCAGGCCTACCGCCCGATACACCCGATCCTGGAGCTGCACCACCAGCTCCGGGTTGTCACGGAGGAAATCCTTGGCGTTCTCCCGACCTTGTCCGAGTTGGTCACCGTCGAAGGTGTACCACGCCCCGGCCTTGCGGACGATGTTGTGCTCGACAGCCACATCGATCAGGCTGCCCTCCCGAGAGATGCCCTGGCCGAACATGATGTCGAACTCCGCCAGCCGGAACGGTGGAGCCACCTTGTTCTTCACGATCTTGGCCCGCACCCGATTGCCCACGTTCTCGGTGCCCTGCTTGATCGCCTCGATCCGGCGGATGTCAATCCGCACGCTGGCATAGAACTTCAGGGCCCGGCCGCCCGGCGTCGTCTCCGGCGAGCCGAACATCACGCCGACCTTCTCTCGCAACTGATTGATAAAGACCGCGGTCGTGTCCGAGCGGTTGATCGTGCCGGCCAGCTTGCGAAGCGCCTGCGACATGAGCCGCGCCTGGAGACCCACGTGGATGTCACCCATGTCTCCCTCGAGCTCGGCCCTCGGAACCAGGGCGGCCACCGAGTCGATCACGACCACGTCGAGCGCACCAGAGCGGATCAGCATGTCGGTGATCTCCAGCGCCTGCTCCCCGGTGTCGGGCTGCGAGATCAACAGCTCGTCGACGTCGACGCCGAGCGCCTTGGCATAGACCGGGTCGAGGGCGTGCTCGGCGTCGATGAACGCCGCCACCCCGCCGTTGCGCTGCGCCTCGGCGATCACGTGGAGCGCCAGGGAGGTCTTGCCGCTGCTCTCGGGGCCGAAGATCTCCACGATCCGGCCCCGGGGGACGCCGCCGATGCCCAACGCCAGGTCGAGAGAGAGGGCGCCGGTCGGGATGGCCCGCACGTTCCTCACCCCGCTGTCGCTCAGCTTCATGATGGCGCCCTTGCCGAACTGCCGCTCGATCTGCGACATCGCCATCTCGAGGTTCTTGTCGTCCTGTCCCACTGCGGCTCCCTTCCAATGCTTTGTCGATGGCAAACGTAACGGATACCTGTGACAGAACTACAGCCATGTAATCGTAGTGCCGAGTTCCCCCACACTCTAGGCGAACATGTGTTCGGAGTCGAGCACCCTCGCTGCCGGCTGCGGCCTCACAGCTCGACCCGGTCAATCACCTCGTATGTCGCCCCTCCCGGCTCCAGCCGGCTCCGGAACAGCGTGATCGCGTCGACCATCATGGCGACGTCGAATCTGGGAAACCGCTCCACCAGAGCGGTGACATCCTCCGGCGGCCGGATCCTGCTCAGCGTCAGATGGGAATGGAAGGGCCGGTCCTCAGGCGAGAAGCCCGCCGCGGCAACAGCCTGCTCGGCGGCGGCGGCGAGCAGGCTCAAGCCCTCGACACCGGCCGCCACCCCCAGCCACAGCACCGTGGCCCTCCGCTGCTTCGGGAACGCACCCAATCCGGCGAAACGGATCCGGAAGGGCTCTCCCAAGTCGCTCTCGTCGAGCCAGCGCAGGATCCCGTCGCGCTGCACGCCGGTCGTCCAGCCGAGGAAGCGCAAGGTGAGATGCCAGTTCTCCGGCGGCACCCGGCGACCTGGCAGCGCGGCTCCATCGAGGAAGCTCGCCAGTAACCGCCGCACCTCCTCGCCGAGAGCTACCGCCAGGAACATGCGCTCGCGGGACGGGTCGCTCACCGGCCGCTCGGTTCACGACGATCCCAATGGGTGTGGTCGGCGCTCCCCCACCACGCCCCGGCAAGGGCCAACCGCGCCAGGTGCAGCGCCGCCGTCGTCGTGTACGCCCGCACCCGCTCCCGATCACCCGGAACCTGCAGCGATCGCGCCCGCGTTCCCTCCGGCGTGTGCACCGCGACAACCATGCTGCCCACCGGCTGTTCCTGCGGATCGGGCCCCGCCGAGCCGGTGGTGGCGATCGCCACGTCGGCGCCCAGCAGGGCGGCCACTCCCTCCGCCATGGCACACGCCGTTGCCTCGCTGACGACGCCTTCCGTGTCGATGATCGCTCGCGGCACTCCCAGCACGCCGGTCTTGACATCCTCCTGATAGGCAACGATCGATCCCCGAAAGACCTTCGACGCGCCCGGCACCGAGGTGAGGCGGGCCGCCACCATCCCCGCGGTGGCCGATTCGGCCGTGGCGAGCTTCCAGCCATGCGCCTCCACGAGCTCGAGCACCACCCGCTCGATCGTGTCCTCGTCGATCCCGAACACCTGCGTCCCGAGACGGCGCCGCACCTCGGCCTCGACCGGAGCGATGAGCCCGAGCGCCTCCTCCTCGGTCGCCGCCTTGGCGGTGAGCCGTACCTTGATCTCGCCGGACGAGGCGAGGAATGCCACCGTCGGGTTGACCGAGGTCTCGTACAGGTCATCGAGGATCTCTGCGATGAGCGACTCCGACTCTCCCCAGGTCCGGATCAGTCGACTCACCACTACTGCCTCCCCACTGCCGCTCTCACGGCGCAGGAACGGCACGATGTCGTTGTCGAGCATCGGCAGCATCTCGGCCGGAACGCCGGGAACGGCGAACACCCACGCCCCCTCGATGCACATGCGCAGCCCGGGAGCCGTGCCCTTGGTGTTGGCGATCAGCTCGGCGCCCTCCGGATACTGGGCCTGGCGCAGATTCGACTCGGGCATCTCGCGACCGCGCTCCGCCCAGCGACGGCGCAGCGTATCGGCCTGCTCCTCACTGAAGTCCATCTCTGCCCCGGCGGCGGCACAGATCGCCTCTCGTGTCACATCGTCCTGGGTCGGCCCGATGCCACCGGTGATGATCAAGGCGTCTGCTCGCCCGATTGCCAGGCGCACAGCTTCGGCGATGCGTTCCACGTTGTCGCCGACGACCGCCTGGTGGTAGTGATCGAATCCCGCCTCGGCGAGGCGGGCCCCGATCGTGGCGGCGTTGGTGTTGACGATCTGGCCCAGCAACAACTCCGTACCGACCGCGAGCACTTCGACGATCATCTCGCCCCCGCTCGCTTGGCGGCTGCCTCCCTGGAGGCCGTCACCTTGCCGGCGAGATCCAACCCGTAGCAGCCCGTGATCTCTGCCTCGAGCCACTCCCCCGGCCGTCCCTCGTCCAGCAGGATCACCCCATCGATCTCCGGTGCCTCCCGATACGAGCGGCCCACTGCCTGGCCCTCCTCGACCTGGTCGACCAACACCTCGAGCACCCGACCCACCTGCGCCGCGTTGCGGGAGGAGGTCACGTCGTCCTGGATCTCCTGGAGGTAGCGGAGCCGCTCCGCCTTCACCTCCTGAGGGAGTTGCCTCTCGAAGCCCGCCGCCGGCGTCCCCTCCTCCGGTGAGAACGGAAACAGACCGACCCAATCGAGCAGGGCCTCCCTGAGGAACTCCCCGAGGCTCTCCACGTCTTCGTCACATTCGCCGGGGAAACCCACGATGAAGCTCGACCGCAACGCCGCCTCGGGCGCCTCGCGACGGATCCGGGCGATCAGATCGAGATGGCTCTCACCACTCCCGGGCCGTTTCATTGCCCGCAACAAGCGCTCCGATGAGTGCTGAAGCGAAATGTCGAAGTAGTCCGCCACCACCGGGCTCGCCGCCATCGTGGAGATGAGGGCGGGCCGCACCTCGCGCGGGTACAGGTAGTAGAGGCGGAGTCGCCGCAGACCCTCCACGTCGGACACCGACTCCACCAGTTCCCTCAGCCCGCCGGACACGCCGATGTCACGCCCGTAGCCGGCCAAGTCCTGGGCGACGAGCACGATCTCCCCGACGCCTGCCGCGACGAGATCCACGATCTCTTCCCGGATGTTGGCGGGCGGTCGAGACCGCTGCCTGCCGCGGAACTGGGGGATGGCACAGAAGGTGCACGACCTGTCGCATCCCTCCGCCACCTTGACATAGGCGTACGGCATCGTCGGGGTGGGACGCCGCACCTGATACAGGATGTCCATGTGCGATCGGGGAATGGAGCAGACCCGCCGTGGCATCCACTGTGTGAGAGCGTCCAGCCGATCCACCAGCTCGGAGTAGCGGTCGAGGCCGATGACGGCGTCGGCCTCCGGCAACGCTTCCTCGAGCTCCCGCTCGTAGCGCTGTGCCATGCATCCGATCACAACCAGCTTGGCACCGTCCTTGCGGGCGGCCGACAACGCCAGGATCGTGTCGATCGATTCCCGGCGGGCCGACTCGATGAAGGCGCATGTGTTCACCATCACCACGTCGGCGCGCTCGGGCGCCACCGCCCGCCGATAGCCGGCATCGTCGAGCATGCCCGTCACCTTGGCGGAATCGACCTCGTTCTTGGAACAGCCCAGCGTCGTCAGCCAGACAGAGGGAACGGTGCAGGACATGCGCCGAGTCTACGGGTGTCGTGCCATCGCCACCGGCAACCCGGCCCGACGAGGCTCGATCAACCGAACCCGCGGTACTCGCCTCGGAAGTAGAGGAGCGGGTCCTCGACATCGCCGAGCTCGAGCTTGTCGATGACGCCCTCCGCAACGAGGAAATAGGTCTCCTCGTCGCCGCCCTCGAAGGTGCAGTAGGCGCGGGTGGCAACGTCACTCAACACCGGACCCCAGTCGCTGTCCTCCACTTCGAGGCCGGCGAACCGGCCCCCCGGGCTGGGACGCAGACCGGCGAAGATGTCGGCGATGTCATGGTGCCGATCCTCGAGCACGTGCACCACGAGCTTCCCGCTCTCCTCGAGCACGTAGTAGAGGTCGGTCGTCGTCCCGACGAGGAAGTACACCCGGGAAGGCTCACCCTCGGCGACCACGATGGACGACACGGTCAGCCCCGTCCGGTGATCGCCGGTGCCGGCGGTGACGACAGTCACCGGAGACGCCAGACGCCCCCGGAAGCGGCGCGCCGGATCCCGCTGATCCGTCGGCGTCTCGAACGGGTTCTCGTCGTGGATGCCGCCCTGATTCGTCATCTGCACCTTTCGTCCTCGGCGTTCCGAGTCTACGGGGTGCGCTCGGAAGCGTCCACGCGATCGCCGCCGGACGGCGGCCGCTCACCGATCAGCGGCACCCGGGACGATTGCCTGCGGCGGAATCGCAGACGCTCGGTGTACCCGGCATCGGACGCTGCCGCTACCAGCACGTCCCGGCCGAGCGCACAATCCTGAGCATTGTGGGCGTCGCTCGCCAGGGTGATGGGAACGCCGGCCTCGGCGAACATGCGCAGGAAGGTCGGCTCGGGATAGATCTCGTGGACTTGATATCGAAGGCCGGCACTCGATACCTCCACTGCCGTGCCGCTGCTAGCTGCCGCCTCCACCACGGGTCGGTAGAGGTCAATGGGAACCTCGGGAAGGCGGTAGCCGAACTTCTTGACGACATCGGCGTGAGCGAGCACGTCCACCTGTCCCGAAGCGGCGAGCTGAGCCTCGAGCGCGAAGTAGTCCTCGTAGGCCTTGCGGATGCCGCGGCGCCGGAACTCGAAAGCGGCACCGGAGTGGTCGATCGCCCACCCGCCGATCCAGTGCACCGATCCGACGAGGAAATCCCACGGGTACGGGGCGAGCAGCTCGGCCACGGCGTCGATGGTCTCGGGAAAGAAGTCCACCTCCAGCCCGAGGAGCACCGGGAGGCCCCGATCTCGGGCCGCCACCACCGCCTCGACGTAGCCTTCCAGAGACAGGGCCAGATCCTCGGCTACGAACGCCGCCGTCTGCTCGGCGAGATCGACCCGCGGCTCAGAGTCCCAGAAACGACCGAGCACCGGAGCCGCTTCGACACAACGGTAGAGGTGCTCGGTGAAGCCGACCTCCTCGGCGCCACGCGCCGCCGCCTGCTCCACGTACGCCTCGATGTGACCCGGCGGATACTCCCCGGGAGGTGGCCCGACGCCCTGGTAGGGACCGTGCGGGTGGAGGTGGACGTGGTAGTCACCCATTGGCCCCGAGCGTAGCCGTGCCCCGGCTCGGGTCAGTCGACCGTCTCGTCGACCTGCAGCATCGCCGGCCGCCACCCGCGCACCGAGTTCAGCACCGCCACCCCTTCTGCCGCCGCGAGATCCGAGACGTGAATCACCCTCTCCTCCAGCTCTCCGGCGTCGAGTAGCCTGCCCCGGTAGACGCCGCCCAGGCACCCGGAATCGAGCGGGGGTGTGTACCACCGGCCTCCCAGCAGCACCGCGATGTTGCCGATGGTGGTCTCAGTGACCTCGCCACGTTCGTTCTGGAGCACCACGTCGTCCGCCGTCGGATGGCGCTTGATCCGCTCCTCATACACCTTGCGCTGGGTCGTCTTGTGGAAGACGAAGACGTTGCACGACGAGATCGGCCCGGGATCCACTGCCACCGCGACGCCCTCCCCTCCGCCACCGGGGCCGTCGTACCATGGCGGCGCCACCTCCTCCGACTCGGCCCGGCACACGCCGTCACGGTCGAGCACCAACCGCACCCGCCGGGCGTCCACCGACCCCTCGACCGCCTCGTGAACCGCGGCCGCCACCGCCGCCCGCTCGTAGGGAAACCCGAAGTAGTGGGCCGATCCGGCGAGCCGCTCGAGGTGATCCTCGAGAAACCGGAAGCCGCGCCCCGGATCCCAGCGCAAGGTCTCTATCAAAGAGAACTCGGGTCGGCGCTCGACGAGGAGCTGCGCCTTGAGACGTGCCTCCTCGTATTCGCCGGCCGAATCGGAATCCCAAGTGATGCCCCCACCCACGCCGTATTCCGCCAGGCCCTCGCGCTCGTCGATCACGACCGTGCGGATGCCGACGCTGAACTCGGCATCGGGGCCCGCCGCGCCCGGAGGGGCAACGTATCCGACCGCCCCGCAGTACGCGCCGCGGGGAGATCTCTCCAGCTCGGCGATGAGCTGCATCGTCCGTGTCTTGGGAGCTCCGGTAATCGATCCCGAAGGGAAGAGGGCTCGGAACACGTCCGAGAGCGACGTGTTGGGCCGCATGATCGCGGAGACCTCCGACGTCAGCTGCCACACGGTCTCGAAACGCTCCAGCTCGAGAAGTGCATCGACCTCGACCGAGCCGAACTCGGCGATGCGCCCCAGGTCATTGCGCAGCAGGTCGACGATCATCAGGTTCTCCGCCCGGTCCTTCTCCGAAGCGCACAGCTCCTCGCCGAGCGCCTCGTCTTCCTCGGGCCAGCGACCGCGACGAGTGGTCCCTTTCATCGGGCGGACCTCGATGCGGGACCCGTCGATTCTGAAGAACTCCTCCGGGGAGGCGCTGACCACTCGATAGCGGCCGACATCGATGTAGGCAGCGTGGGCACCGCGTTGGGCGAGCACGAGGTCGCGATACAGCTCCTTGGCATCACCGGAGAAGGCGGCACGCAACCGCAAGGTGTGATTGACCTGGTAGGTGTCACCCGCCGCGATGGCCGCCCTGATCTCCTCCACACCGCGCTCGTACTCGACACGGTCGATCTCGGGGGTCCATGCCGAGACGCTGTACGGAGCGGGATGCACCGACCGGGGCTCCAGCGGCTCGCACTCCTCTCGCCGCACGAACAGACCGAAGTACACCAGGGGCATCTGCCGCAGCGGGTCGTGGATTCCGGGAATCCGCACCATCAGGGCCGGATCGAATGCAGGCGCGGCTTCGTAGGCAACGTACCCCGCGGCCCACAGCCCGGACCGGGTGGCCTGCTCGAGCTCGTCGAGGGCCGGAACGACCTCGTCGAGTGTCCGGGCAACCACCGCACCACGACGGCCGCGAAGGCAAAACGACCTCTCACCCCCCGGCGTCAGGTCGTCGAATCGGGCGCGCGGCGTCATCGCTCAACCATACCGATGTGATGCCAGGGTGCGGCCCGGGAGGCGCCTTTCCGGCCTCAGCCTCCGATGGGCGTGCGATCCAGCTCCTCGACCGTGATCAACACGGACCGGGCCTTCGAGCCCTCGGAGGGACCCACGATGCCTCTCATCTCGAGGATGTCCATCACCCGACCCGCCCGGGCGAATCCGATGCGTAGTTTGCGTTGCAGCATCGAGGTGGACCCGAGTTGCGAGCGCACCACCAAGTCGATCGCCTGACGGACGATATCGGGATCCTCGCCGTCGTACTCGTCCTCCGCCTCCCTCTTCCTGGTGGCGGCCTCGAAGACCTCGGAGTCCCGATAGGTGGCATCGCGCTGCTCACGCACCCAGTCGACCACGGCGTGGATCTCCCTCTCGGAGACGAATGCGCCCTGAATCCGTTTCGGCTTCGGCTCACGAGCGGTGACGACGAGCATGTCCCCCAACCCGACCAGTTTCTCGGCACCCGAAGCGTCGAGAATCACCCGCGAATCGGTCTGGGAGGCCACAGAGAAGGCCAGACGGGACGGGATGTTGGCCTTGATGACCCCAGTGATGACGTTGACCGAGGGACGCTGAGTCGCCAGCACGAGGTGCACACCGACGGCACGGGCCATCTGGGCGATCCGCACCACAGCGTCCTCGACGGCACGTCCCGCCACCATCATCAGATCGTTGAGCTCGTCGACGATCACCACGATGTGCGGGAAGCGATCGAAGCCCCCCTCGTCGAGCACTCCTGCATCCCACTTCTCGCGGTAGCCGATGATATCCCGCACCCGGGCATCGGCGAGCAGCTCGTAGCGCCGATCCATCTCCTGGACCGCCCACTGCAGGGCGTCGGCCGCCTTCTTCGGATTGGAGATGACCCTGGTGAGGAGGTGGGGCACACCGTTGTACTGGCCGAGCTCCACCCGCTTCGGATCGACCAGGACCAGGCGCACCTCATCCGGCCTGGCGCGCATCAGGATCGACGTGACGATCGCGTTGATGCATGACGACTTGCCGGCACCGGTGGCGCCGGCGATCAGCATGTGAGGCAGGTCATCGAGCTTGAGGAAGTGGGCATGGCCGCTGATGTCCTTGCCGAGGCCGATCTTCATCGGGTCAGGATCGGCGGAGGCCTCGGCGCTCGCAAGGATGTCGCCCAGGGTCACGAGGTCCCGATGGTGATTCGGCACCTCGATGCCGATGGCGCTCTTCCCTGGAATCGGCGCCAAGATCCGCACATCGGCCGACGCCATCGCGTACGCGATGTCGTGCGACAGCCCAGTGACCTTGGCGACCTTCACCCCTGGCTCCAGCTCGACCTCGTACCGCGTCACCGTCGGTCCCGGCACGATCCGCGTCAGCCGGGCGTCGACCCCATGCTGGAGCAGTGTCTCCTGCAGCTCGCGGGCGGCTCGCTCCAACGCCCGCCGGTTCTGGCCACCGGTCGAGCCGACATCGAGCAGCTCGAGCGGCGGCAGCCGGTACGCCTCCCCGACCGGTTGCGCGACGGGCCGGACCGGCTGCTTCGGGCGGGCCTTGGGAGGCGCTGTCTTCTCGGCAGCGGGCTTCGGCGGGGCGGCCTTGGCCGGAGCCCCGGTCGGCGCTCGGCGCACCGAGGACGACTCGACCAGGCGAGCCGGCACGGTGGTGCGGCGAGCGTGAGGCCCGAAGCCGAGCTTGTGGACTGCGGCGACGAGGGTGTGGGCCACGTCGCGGATGGTGGCTCTCGTCAGCACCAGCGCCGCCAGGCCACTGATGGCAATCAGCACCAGGAGGGCACCCCAGAATCCGATGAGGCGGCGCAGCGGGAAAGCGATGAGGGAGCCGGCGACGCCACCGCGGGCGATGACCTCGTCCATGCTCTCTGCGAGCGAGACGGCACCGGTCAGGAGATGGTAGAGCGCCAGCGATCCGAGGTAGAGCGCCAGCAATCCCACCGAGACCCGGCCGTAGTCACTGCGCGGCATACTCCCGATGAGCGCCAGCCCGGCAGCGGCTAGGACCACCGGCACGAAGTACGCCCACACCCCGAACATGAACGCGAGGCCGGTGGTGACCCCCCGGCCGACCGGCCCGGCGAGGTCGAAGAACGCCATCACCAGGAGGCCGGCGATGACAATACAAACAAGACCCCAGACGTCGTCGGTGTGACGCCCGAGCCGCCTTCGAAGGCGGTCCCTGCTTCCCCGCAGCGCAGTGAGGAAGCTGGTCCGCTGCTTCTTGGTCTTCCGTTTCCTGACCCTTTTCCGCCCCGTCGCCCCACGGGATGATCTCCGTGCAGCCATGGGAGAACAACCTTACACGCGAGCGGCGCTTCGGCCAACGATCAAGACCGCGGTCCGCGCGCACTCTGTCACGCACCGTGCGCGCTCATCATTCGGGCTCGCTCCGATTGACTAGCTACCTATGCAGTTCTCACCTCGTTGCGGTACGGAAGACCCTCTGCTATCAATGCCTTCAAGGGTTTCGCGTCCCCTCGAGACGAGCGATCCGTGGCGCCTGTCCGCCCAGAAGCATCCCGATCGACTCCAGGCCCACCGCTCGGTTGCTTGGATACGGGAACTAGGTTACAGATACGACAATGCCGTGCCGAAGGAAAGGAAAGAAGCCGCTGACCCCGGCGGCGACGATCTGTGACGATGGGAGAACCAGGCGTGAGCGCCACGTTGCATGAGATAGCCGGCGCCGCTGGCGGTGCGTCGCCGGAGGTCGAGGCCAGGCCGTCCAAGGATGAAGCTGTGTCTGCTGAGGCACTCGAAAACGCCCGTCGTGAAGCCTTCCAGCTCGTCGCCACTGCGCGCAAGGAAGCCGAGCGCATCATCGGCCAAGCTCATGACGAGGCGAAGCGCATCACAGATCAGGCCAGCTCCGGCATCGGGAAACTCGCCTCTCTCGGCGACAGCACCGATGAGCTGTTCGCTCACATCAAGAGCCTCATCAAGCGCCAGAAGGAATTCGACGCCGAGCGCCGCACCCTCATGGAGCAGATCGCCGAACTCGAGCTGGAGCGGGACATCCTCATGCACCGCATCGCTCTCGGCGGCATGGAACCGGCCGACGTGCCCGAGCCCGAGCCCGAGCAGCAGCAGCCACCCGCCGCCGACAGGCCCTTCCCCGTCTTCGGAGACCCGGCCCCCACGCTCGCCGAGCCGGCGCCCGTCACCGAGGAATCGCCCGCTCCCGCCGTCGAGGACTCCCTTCCCGTGATCGAGCCCGCCCCGGTCGTCGAGGAGCCACCGGCCCCCGTCGCAGAAGAGCCGCTCCCGGCGCCGGAAGAGCCGGACATCCCACCGCGGCCGTCGTACCGGGACGAAGCGGCTTCACCGGTCGCCGACACCCGCTCGATCTACAGCCGCCGCTCGGCCAAGCTCCCCCGCCTCGGCGACCAGGCCGGCCGCGACGCCCTCGCCTCGCTGAAGGCGATCCGCAAGCCCCGGGAAGACGACGACGAGGACTACGAGTAGTCGCCGTCACAACTCGATGAGGACGGGGAACACCACGGGTCTGCGATCGATCTGACGCTTCACCGCCTTGGCCGCTGCGCTCCTCACGCTGCGCCGAAGCGTGTCGAGATCGGTGGGACGGTCGAGCGCCGCCACTGCCCGAGACACTTGCTCCGCCACCTCCTGGTGGATCTCACTCGTGTCATCACTCACGCCGTGGCTGTCGATGTCCGGACCGAACACCACTTCACCGCTCGAGACGTCAACGCCAACCGTCACGATGAGCACCCCCTCGTCGGCGAGGTGCCTTCGATCGCGCAGCACCTCTTCGACGTCCCCGAGGCCGGACCCGTCGAGGTAGACGTAGCCGGCCGGGACCGCCCCCCGCTCGATCGTGAGAGTCCCGCCATCGAGCACCACGGCGTCGCCGTCCTCACAGACCACCACCTCGGGCACCCCGACCTGGCGTGCCAGCGCCGCGTTGGCGCTGAGATGCCGGTACTCACCGTGGATCGGCACCATCGCCTGGGGACGGACGATGTTGAAGAAGGTTCGCAGCTCGTCTGCCGCGGCGTGGCCGGACACGTGGACATGGGAATTGAGGCCGTGATGGACAATCACCCCGAGCCGGGTGAGATTGTTGATAACCCGTGAGACCTTGGTCTCGTTGCCGGGGATCGGGGTCGCCGAGAGGATCACGGTGTCGCCGGCGGAGAGACGGATCGAGTGGTGCTCACCGGAGGCCATGAGCGACAGGGCGGCGAACGGCTCGCCCTGGCTCCCGGTGCAGACCACCGCGGTCTGCTCGGGCGGGTAGTGCTCCAGGTCGTCCAGCTCGACCTGGATCTCGGGCGGGTACTCCAACAGTCCGAGGTCGCGAGCGATCTCGGTGTTGCGCAACATCGAGCGACCCAGGAAGGCGAAGCGACGTCCCGAAGCGGCGATGGCATCCAGCGCCTGCTGCACCCGGTGGATGTGGCTGGCGAAGCAGGCCACGATCACCCGCCCCTCGGCGTGCGAGATGAACTCGTTCAGGGGCTTGCCGACCGACGCTTCGGAGGGCACGAAACCGGCCCGCTCCGCGTTGGTGCTGTCACACAGCAGGAGACGAACGCCGTTCCGGCCGAATCCGGCAAACGTGCCCAGATCGGTCGGCTCGCCGTCGATTGGCGTCGGATCGAGCTTGAAATCCCCTGAATGAACGATGACGCCCTCAGGGGTGTCGAAAACCAAGCCGGTTGCCTGCGGCACCGAATGGGTCACTCGAACAAGGGTGAAGCGGAATGGTCCATGCTCCACCCATTCCAGCGGCTGCACACTGCGCAGATCGGGCACCAATCCGATCTCTTCGATTCGGGGACGTGCCAGCCCGATGGTGAACTCGGTGCCGTAGACGGGGACATTGACATCGCGCAGCAGATACGCCAGCGCGCCGACGTGGTCCTCGTGGCCGTGGGTGAGGATCACACATTCGAGATCGTCGGAACGCTCGAGCACCGAGGTGAAATCCGGGAGTACCAGATCGACCCCGAGCATGTCCTCCTCGGGGAACATCAGCCCGGCCTCCATCAGAGCCAGCTTGCCATCGATCTCGAGGATGGCACAGTTGCGACCGATCTCACCGAGACCTCCCAGGAAGCTGACCCGGACGGTCATACGGCCTGTGCGGCCTCCAACCCGGATTCGATCAGGGAGAGCGTCTCCGGCGACGCCGCGATGAGCGGGAGCCGTGGCTCGCCGACCGAGCCCCACCATGCCGACATGCCACCTTTGAGCGGAATCGGGTTCGGCTCAGCGAAGAGGGCAGCGATGAGCGGCTTCAACGCGTCGTCGATCTTGGCAGCCTCGTCGTCGTCACCCGCCTTCACGGCATCGAGAAGGCGCCGAATCTGGGGCCCAACGAGATGTGCCGCTACCGAGACGGCCCCCACGCCGCCGGCGGCGACGATCGCCCGAGTCATCGAATCGGAACCGGAATAGACGGCGAAGCCCTCGGGCAGAGCCGCGAGAGCCCGTCGTGTGTAGTCGATGTCGTCGACGGCGTCCTTGACGGCAACGATCTTGGGGTGTTGCGCGAGACGAACCAGCGTCTCGACCTCGATGAGGCGGGCGGTGCGACTCGGGATGTTGTAGAGCATCAGCGGCAGGTCGGAGGCTTCGGCGATCGCCGTGAAGTGCCGGTAGAGCCCCTCCTGGGGAGGCTTCGAGTAGTAGGGGGTCACAGCCATGACGGCGTCGCAGCCCATCTCCGCCGCCTGTTCGGTGAGTGCGACGGATGCTGCCGTGTCGTAGGTGCCGGTGCCGGCGATGACTTTGAGGTTGCCGCCGGCCGCGTCGACGGCCGCCTTGAACAGCGCGATCTTCTCGACCTTGGACAGGGTGGGAGACTCGCCGGTAGTTCCGGAGACAACGATGCCCTCGGTCCCGTTCTCGGACAGGTGACGCACCAAGCGCCAGTACGTCCCGTAGTCGACGGCACCGTCTTCGTCGAAGGGAGTGAGGGTGGCGGTGAGCAACTCGCCAAACGGTGCGGTGGGTCGTGCTTCCATGGACCGGACGGTAGCAGCCTGATGGATCACTATCCTTCATGTTCCCGTGCGCTGAGAGGAAACGGGACGCCAGTCTGCGATCTGCAACATGAAGCACGACCAACCCCACATCCAGGACGTTTCGGCCACCGAGTTCCCTCGAGCGGTGCTCCAGCGCAGCCACGAGATCCCGGTGGTCGTGGATTTCTGGGCGACGTGGTGCAGGCCGTGCACGACGCTCAGCCCTCTCCTGGAGCGCCTCGTCGCCGAAGCCGATGGGGCCTTCGAGCTGGTCAAGGTCGATGTCGATCAGAACCAGGATCTCGCCGCCCAGTTCAACGTTCAAGGCATTCCCACGGTCATCGGCTTCCGGGGCGGACTCCCCGTGCACCAGTTCACGGGCGCGATCCCCGAGCCGGCTCTCCGCAAGTGGATCGCGCAGATCCTCCCCACCGAACTCGACGGCAAGCTGGAGAAAGCTCGTGACGCGATCCTCGCCGACGACGCCGACACCGCGGAGCGTCTCCTGCGAGAGGTCCTCGATCAGCGCCCTGACCACCTCGAGGCGGGCACCGGCCTCGCCAGCCTGCTCATCGCCCGCGGTGACACCGACGATGCCATCATCGTGCTCGGCAAGCTCGCCCCCGCCCCCGAGGTCGAGCGCCTCCGCGCCGCGGCGCGGCTCAGCGCCTCGCGCGGCCAGGACATTCCCGAGCTCGAGGCGCAGCTCGAGGCCGACCCGAGTGACGACGGCGTACGCCTCGCGCTAGCCCAGGCGCTGGCCGCGCATTCCGAGTTCGAGCCGGCCCTCGACCACATGCTGAGCATCGTGCGCGCCAAGCAAGGGCTGCGGGATGATGCCCGTCGCGCCATGGTCGACATCTTTGGGCTCCTCGGCGACGACCATCCCCTCACGGTGACGTACCGCCGGCAGCTCGCCAGCGCCCTGTTCTGAGCGGCCGGCCGGCCGTCAGGCACCGGCCGAGAGCAGATCAGAGGCCGAGCAATGCGTCGAGCCCCACCGTGACGGGCGAGGGAAGGTCGGCGACCTTGCGGATCCCGAGCACCACGCCCGGCATGAACGCCTGCCGATCGGTGGTGTCGTGGCGAATCGACAGCGTCTCGCCGAGCCCACCGAACAGGACCTCCTGGTGGGCGACGAGGCCCGGAAGGCGAATCGAATGCACCGGGATGCCCGCCACCATCGCACCTCGGGCACCGGCCGTCAGCTCGCGACTCTGGACCTCCCGGCGCTGATCGGGCGCCTTGGCGGCGATGCGCTCCGCCGTCGCCGCCGCGGTACCGGAGGGAGCATCCACCTTCCGGTCGTGGTGGAGTTCGATGATCTCGGCGGCATCGAAGTGGGGCGCCGCCAACTCGGCGAGCCGCATCATCACCACCGCACCGATCGAGAAATTGGGGACAATGAGGCAATTGGGAGGACCGTCCCCCCACAGCTCCTCCACCTCGGCGACCCGGTCGGCGTCGAAGCCAGAGGTGCCGACAACGGCGTGCTTGCCGAGGGCCCTCCAGGTACGGAGGTTGTCCATGACGACGTCGGGTCTGGTGAACTCGACGACGACTTCGGCATCGACCACCACCTCGGGCGTGCCGGACACCTCGATATCGGCGATCGTCTTCCCCGCCTCGTTCGGGTCGAAGAGGGCAGTGAGCTCGAAACCGGCCGCGTTTGCGACGGTCTCGGCCACGAGGCGTCCCATCCGACCGCCGGCGCCTGAGACGGCAACCTTCGTCATGTCACATGCTCCTCCAGGTCGGAAGCTTCGAATGGCCCAACCGCGCCGAGCACGTACGGGCCCGAGTAGACCTCACGCGCCACCTCGACCGCCTCGTCGATCGTGATCGCCTCGATGCGCTCGACGACCTCGTCCACCGAAAGGTGCTCGATCCCGGTCAGCTCCTCACGACCGAGACGGCTCATCCTGCTGCTCGATTCCTCGAGCGACAGCGCCAGACTCCCCTCGACGTTGCCCTTGGCTCGTTTCAACTCGTCGGTGCTCGGCCCGGATTCCATCATCTTGTCGAACTCGGCCCGGATGAGCTTCAACACCTCCGAGGCCTGGGTCGGCGTGGTCCCGGCGTACACCGCCACCGCCCCGGTCTCGAGGAACGGCATGCGGAAACTGTTCACGGCGTAGGCGAGGCCGCGCTGCTCCCGGATCTCACGGAAGAGACGCGATGACATGCCTCCCCCGAGCACGTGATCGACAATCGTGAGGGCGAACCTGCGATCGTCCCCCCGCGGCAGCCCCTCCGATCCCAGCACCAGATGTGCTTGCTCGGTGTCGCGACGGGTCACCTCGACCTTGGAATCGATAGCGGCGAGCACCGGAGAGCGGCTCGTCGTCCCGCCCTCCCACTCCCCCATCGCATCGCCGATCCTCATCACCAGATCGTCATGGTCGATGCGTCCCGCCGCGGAGACAACCACCGAGGATGGGGCGTAGCGTCGTGCCCAGTATCCCCGGATCGTGTCGCGGTTCATCCCGCCGATCGATTCCGGTGTCCCCAGGATCGGGGGCGCCAGCGGATGGCTGTCCCAGAGGGCCTTCACGAACAGCTCGTGTGCCACATCGGAGGGGTCGTCTTCGTTCATGTTGATCTCCTCCAGCACCACATGGCGCTCCGAGTCGATCTCGTACTGACGGAAGGCCGGACGTTGCAGCATCTCGGCGAGGATGTCGATGGCGAGCTGGAGATCGGCGTCCCGCACCCGCGCCCAGTAGCAGGTGTATTCCTTCGAGGTGGAAGCGTTGTGCCGGGCCCCGACGGCGTCGAACGCCTCGCTGATTTGATGAGCGGACATCGTCTCAGACCCCTTGAAGAGCAAATGCTCCAGGAAGTGGCTCGCCCCGGCTTCGATCGGGTCCTCGTCCCGACTTCCGGCATCGACCCAACAGCCGATGGTCGCCGAGCGCACCGACGGCATATCCTGGGAGATGATCCGTAGCCCGTTCGGCAGTGTCGTGAGGTCGTAATGCATGACGAGATGATAGGGGGTGGCATCGGCCAAACCCGCCGCCACCCATCCACGCCGAACCTCCGTAGAATCGATGCGGTGAGGAGCATCCGGGCCCCGCGCCTGCTCACCGTGGCCGTGATGGTCGCCGCCCTGCTCACCGCCTCGTGCGCTGAGCCGGTCACGGGAAGAAGAACCGGCACCACCGACCCGCCCACCGTGGTCGACATGCCGCTCACCACGACCACGGAGCCCGCTTCCACCACGACCCCGTCCGCTCCCGAGACACCGGAGGAAAGTGTGGCTATCTCATTCGTGACTGCCGACGGAATCACACTGGAGGGTCGCCGCTTCGGCACGGGAGCCGACTTCGTCGTCGTGGCGCACATGCGGCCCGCCGAGATGGATTCCTGGTTCGACCTCGCCGCCACCCTCGTCGCGGAGGGGTACTCGGTGCTCGCCTTCAACTTCCGCGGCTACGGGAAGTCGGAGGGCTCGGGCTACTCCGTCGACATCGACACCCTCGCCGCCATCGATCACGCTTTCGAGCTCGGCGCCGAGCGCGTGTTCCTGATCGGCGCCTCGATGGGCGGCACCGGCGTGATTGCCGCCGCCGCGCAGCGGGAGATCGCCGGGATCGTGACGCTGTCGGCGGCCGAGGAGTTCGACGGGGTGGACGCCCTCACCGCTGCTGCCACGCTCGAGGTGCCGATGCTGCTCTTTGCCGAGGAGAACAAGACCTATCCGGAGGACGCCAAGGCCATCGCCGCCGCCAGCAGGGGATCCGCCGAGGTTGTCGTGCTCCCCGGAGATCAACACGGCACCAACCTCTTCGCCGAGCACGACCCCGCCCTCACCGATCGCATCGTGGCGTTCCTGCACGACCACTCGTAGATCGAGCAACGCCTACTCGGGATCGGGCGGCCGTCGCAGCCGCTTCAGCTCACCGCGAGCCCGCTTCGACGCGAGGCGTCTCCGCCGCGCCGCTCCCGACGGAGCAGTGGGCACCCGGCGCCGCCCGGTACGCAGCGCCCCCGCCAGCAGCTCGGCCATGCGCCGGCGCGCGATCACCCGGTTCCGCCACTGGGAACGGGATTCGTCGGCCACCACCGTCACGACCCCGTTCACCACCCGCCGGCCGAGCCGCGCCACGAATCGTGCCTTCGTCTCCTCGTCGAGCGCATCGCTCCCGTCGAGATCGAACAGCAACTCCGCCCGGGTGGCGGAACGGTTGGCGTGCTGACCGCCGGGCCCACCGGCGGGACCGAACCGCCAGCTCAGCTCGCCGTCGGGAATAACCACGCGATCGGTGATGCGCAGATCCTTCATGGCCCTCAAGCTACCGGACGCGCGACGGGACCCCCGGCATCCGGCCCTGCAGGCATGTGAGACAATCAACGGTTATGCGTCAGCGCGACCAATCCGTGCTCAACGAGGTCCTCCCCCCAGAGGACCGGGTCATCGAGGCCGTGGTTGCCCGCTACCAACGGGTGGCCCCGGCCGTGACGCGCTTCGCCCGCAGCCTCGCCGACAACGAGAACTTGGTGGTGCGGCTCGGTTCGCAGGCGGCGGGTGGAAACGACGAGATCGTGCTCGACCCCGGGGTGTTCCAGAGCGCCTATGCCCGCAGCGCGCCCGTGACGCCAGCCGAGGTGGCGCTGACCAGCGCCCTGCACGAGGTGGTACACCTCATCGCCACCGACCTCGACGAGATGCGGCCCATCCCGCCCGTGTGGATTCCCCCACCATCCCAGAACCCGCCGCGCGAACGGGCGCCCCTGTCCTCGCCGCTCGGTCTCTTCCCGGATGACGACCCGCCGATCGACCTCCCCCCCGAGGCCGACCCAGCCACTCCTGTCCGGCTGCTCGACGCCCTCGCCGAGGTCGGAGGACCGGCGGCCGAAGCGCTGTTCCTCTCCTTGGAGGACGCACGCCAGGAGCGCACCCTGCTCGCCGCATACGCCGGCGCCCGGTCGGTGCTGGCCGACCTCTACCGCAGCGCCACACCACAGGCGATGCAGAACGCCCGCCCCCTCGGCCAGTTCGCCCTCGCCTGCTTCCTGGTGACCGGCGGCTACGCCGACCGCAACGGCCTCCAGCGCAGGCTCGCCCCGCACGTCGCCGCCGCCCTCGACGACGCGATGGACTGCCTCCACGATGTCCCCACCGCCGCCGGCCCCTGGGAAGTCGGAGGGCTCGCCCTGCGCCTTCTCGAGATCGCGCTCCTCCACGGCCTGGTCCAGCAGACCGACCCTTCCGATTCGCCTGCTGCCAACCGCGCCAAGGGCGAAGCGGATCGGGCGGCGATCTCCGAGACCGTCGATGCCGTGCGCATCGTGACCCCACCGCTCCAGGACGCCGACAGCTACGACCAGACCCGCCGTGCGACCCAGGCGGTGACGGCCCAGCACGGCAAGGCCGGCGACGCCCAGCAAGCAGGAGACCCCGCCACCGATCAGGTGGTCCGTGTCAGTGAAGCGCCCACGATCTACCTCCCGACCGGCCAGAGCGGCAAGCTGCTGGTGTGCCCCTTCCCCGATCGCTTTGCTCGCCACGCCCCCGATGGGCGCCGCCTCATCGAAGAGGCCGCCTTGCGCTGGCAAGTTGCGCAGCGCCGAGTAGCCGGTGAGCTCTACCCCCTCTTCGTCGCCAACCAGCGGCGCGGGCTCCGCTCCGGCTACGACGCCGGCGACCTCTCGCCGTACGCGGCGCTCTTGCTCGGTGCCGGGCTCTACGAGCGCATGTTCGAGCGGCGCGACCTACCGTCACGACGCTCCTACGGCGTGAGCCTGCTCGTCGACGGATCGGCGTCCATGCTCCAGCCGAAGGCAACCCCCGACGGACGCAACACCCCGTGGCCGCTGGCCGCTGCCATCCTCGGCGCCTGGACCCTCGCCAACCTGTGCAACGAGCTTCAGATCGATTTTGAGGTCGCGTTCTTCAACCGGGCGTTCGCCGCGGTCGCCGACGATACCGAGCGGGCCTTCTCCGATCGGCGCCACGCCGCCACCGGGGCGCTGCGGCGCACCCAGGGAGGGGCTGCGCCACGACTGTCTCGGACCGTCAACCACTACCTCCTCAAGCCGTTTGGTGCCCGCTGGCGGACTGCTGAGGACATCCTCGCCGGGCTCTTCTGGATGGCGGCGACGCCCTCCGACGCCGCACGCGTCGCCCGCCTCTCACCCGAGGAGGCGCCCCCGATCTCGATGTTCGACAAGGCCGCCAACGTCGACGAGTACAACGTCGCCTACGCCGCCCGCCGGCTGGCAGGCCGCAACGTCTCGACCCGCATCCTGGTGGTGCTCGCCGACGGCATGACCCGCGGCTCGGTCGAGGATCTCGCCGCGTCCGTGCGATCGGTCGAGGGGGCCGGAGCCGTCGTGCTCGGCATCGGCATCGGCGACGACACCGTCCAAGCCGCCTACGATCGCAACCAAGTCGTCGAGCGCCCCGATCATCTCGCTCGCGCCATGGTCGACGGCGTTCGCTCGACCCTCTATCGCACGATCGCCGCCGCCGGCGGCAACACCTGGTGGGCTCACACCAGCGAGCGCGCCGTCTACGATCATCCCGCCCCAAGGAGCATCGATGCCTAGACCCGTCACCTTCACCGACCCGACCGGCGACGGCCCTCCCGTCGAGCTGGATTCCGTCGAGGTACCCCCGGGACTCCCCGATCGCGAGCTGCGGCTCGCCCACGTCCCGAAGCCCGATCCCTACTACGTCGACCTCGGGATGCTCTACAAGCTCGCCCAACTCGAGCAGGTCCGCCGGCTCCATTTCACCGACACTCCTCTGCATCTCGCCCTCCGGGGCCACATGGGCACCGGCAAGGACCACGACCTCGAGCAGTTCGCGGCGCTGCTCGGCATGCCCCACTACCGAATCCCCCTCACCGGTGAAGTGCGCGACATCACCCTGATCGGTTCGGTCAAGCTGCACGGAGACGGCAGGGGCGGTACCGAGAGCAGGTGGCAAGACGGCGACATCACCCGGGCCCTGCGGGGCCCCGCTCTCATCAACCTCTCGGAGTTGAACGCCGCCGGAGCCGAGACCTTGTTTGCCCTTCACGGCCTGCTCGACCGCCACCAGGCGCTCGAGCTCCCCACCGGCGAGATGGTGCGCCTGCGAAGCGACGTGCGGGTCTTCGGGACCCTCAACCCCACCGATCTGCGCGACTATGCCGGCACCCAGACGCTCAACAAGGCTTTCGCCGACCGGTGGATCATTTGGGAGAAGGACTTCCCCGACGAAGCCCAGCTCGCCGGGATGCTCGACCGCCGCCACCCGGGCCTCAAAGCGGAATTCGTGGAGCCCATCGCCAAGCTGGCCGTCGAAGTCAACGCCTCGTTCACCTCAGCCGATGCCCGTACCCGGGTCGAGACCCCGATGAGCCTCCGCACCGTGCTCGATCGCGTCCCGGCCGGGCTCCGAGTGTACGCCGGGAGCAGCGACCCGCTGCGCGACGCCTGGGACGAGTTCGTGCTTCCTCACATCGATCCCTTCGATCGAGATCACTATGAGACGGTGTGGGCGGCAGTGGTGCGGCACGGACCCGCCGGGCCGCCCTTCGCCTGAGCACATCCGACCTGCAGCCAGCGGCGACGGGCTATCGTCACGCCCGCCATGCCTTCGTTCGACGTCGTGTCCCAGGTCGATCTCCAGGAAGTCCGCAACGCGGTCGATCAGGCCTCGCGCGAGATCGTGAATCGCTACGACTTCAAGGGCACGGAGACCACGGTCAGGCTCCAAGACAACTCGATCGTGCTCGAATCAAGCACCGAACAGCGCCTCGAGGCGGCCGTCGACGTCCTCAAGGGAAGGCTCGTCAAACGCAAGGTGTCGCTCAAGGCACTCAGCGGCGGCGAGCCGCGGCCGGCCGCAGGAGGCCGGTCGCGCAGCGAGTTCACGCTCAATCAGGGAATCGCCCAGGATGCCGCCCGTGAGCTGTCCAGACAGGTCCGGGACCGCAAGCTCAAGGTGCAGGTCCAGATCCAAGGTGACCAGCTTCGCGTCCAGGGCAAGAAGCGCGACGATCTCCAGGAGGTCATCGCCTTCCTCAAGGGCCTCGACTACCGCCTGCCGCTTCAGTACGTCAACTACCGCGACTGAGCCGCTCAGCGGTCCTCGGCAGCGAGCTCACCGATGTACGGGAGGGTGCGATAGCGCTCGGCGTAGTCGAGCCCGTACCCCACCACCCACACATCGGGGATGGTGAAGCCCAGGTAGTCGATGGCGACTTCGGCCTCGGTGCGATCCGGTTTGTGCAGCAGCGTGCACAGCTTGAGCGAGGCGGGACCACGGGCCGTGAGCAGACGTTGCAGGTAGGCGATCGTGTGACCGGTGTCGACGATGTCCTCGACGACCAGCACGTGCTCGTCTGCGATATCGTGCCGGACGTCCATGAGGAGCCGCACCGATCCGAGGTGCTCCTCGCTCTCGCGATCCCCGTAGCTGGAGACGGCGATGAACTCGATCCGGTTGGGAACGGTGAGGCGGCGGGCGAGGTCGGACAGGAACACGAACGAGCCCTTGAGCACCCCGACGAGCACGAGGGAATCGACGTCGGCGTAGTCCCGATCGATCGTGGCCGCCAGCTCGGCGACCTTGTGCCGGATCTCTTCCTCGGTGACGAGCGGTGCAGGTGGGTGCGCCATCGCCGTGACGGTACTTCCTCGCTCACACGATGTCGCAATCGAACCGTCGATCAGGCATCGGTGACGAGCCTCGCCGCGATCTCCACCGCTTCGAGCAGATTGGTGGCGATGGGAGTTCGCGCCTCGGCGAGCAGCTCGGCGAGGTGATGCGACCCGCCGTCGTACACCACGCACTTGATCCCCGTCTCGCGCGCGGCGCCGGCGTCGTCGAGGGCATCGCCGATCAGCACGACCCGTGCCGGGTCGAGGCTCCCGAGGGCGACCTCCAGATCGGCGAGATGGCGCTCCAGGTGATGGAGCTTGGTCTCGCCGGCCTCTCCTCGATTGCCGTCGACGCGGACCATGGCCCGGTCGAGGCCGTGGGCGGCAACCGCTTGCACCAGCTCACCGTGCCACCACATGGACAGGATCGATTGGCTCCATCCGGCATCGCCGACTCGTTCGACGGCGAGCCGGGCATCCTCGGTGAGGGGAAGCGACGCGACGCCTTCCCGGTATCCCTGATGGAAGACGGCATCGATCCGGCGCCACTCGTCCTCGTCGATGCGACGATCGAGGAGGCGCTCGTAGAAGACAGCAACGGGACGGGTGTAGTGGGTCCGGTAGGCATCGGCGTCGATGGGCTCGGCGCCGATGTCCTCCAGCGACAGGTTGACGGCGTCGACGACCAGTTCGAGGTCGTCGACGAGGGTGCCGTTCCAGTCCCAGATCACGTGTGGTGTGTCGCTCACGGCTCACGACTGTACCCGGGCACTCGTCATTCCTTCACCGCGTCCCCACCGTCGGGAACGGGAGTCCCGTGCCCTGCGCCGGAAGGTCCCGCTAGCGTGCGGGCCATGCGTCCCTATCGGCTCGGCAACGACGACCTCGATCGGCGGCTGCGTCAACTCGTCAGCGACGCCGTCGCATCCCATGAAGGACGGGCCCAAGACGAGGGCCTCATCGCCGAGATGCTGGTGAGCGGCCTCAAGCTGCTGCTCGACGACACCGACACCGGAGATCTCAAGCTGGTCAACAGCGCCCTCAAGGAGCTGCGCTACGCACTCTTGATCTTCTCGCGCTACCGGGACACACCCAAAGTGACGATGTACGGCTCAGCCCGGGTGACCCCGGATGACCCCAACTACCGGCTCGCCGCCGAGTTCGCCAATCTCATGGCCGACACCCACAACTGGATGATCGTCACCGGCGCCGGCCCCGGCATCATGGAAGCCGGCAACAAGGGCGCCGGGACGGAGTACGGCTTCGGGGTCAACATTCGCCTCCCCTTCGAAGCCGATCCGAATCCCTACGTGCACGAGAGCCGCCTCATCAACTTCAAGTACTTCTTCACCCGCAAGCTCATGTTCGTCAAGGAATCCCACGCCTTCGTCCTCTTTCCCGGCGGGTTCGGAACCCAGGACGAGACCTTCGAGCTGCTCACGCTCGTGCAGACCGGCAAGTCGGACATGCACCCGATCGTGCTCATCGAAGCGCAAGGCACCGGCTACTGGGAATCGTGGCTGGCATTCGTCTTGACGCTGCGTGAGAAGGGCATGATCCTCCCCGACGACTTCAGCCTCTTCAAGTACACCACCAGCGTCGAAGAGGCCTGCAACGAGATCCTCCGGTTCTACGGCAACTACCACTCACAGCGCTTTGTGGAAGGAAAGCTGGTGCTCAGGCTCAAGCACGAGCCGAGCGACGAGTTGGTCGCCGAGCTCAACGACGAGTTCCCCGACATCCTGGTTCGAGGCTCGATCGAGAAGATCCCGGCCACCCCGGCCGAGAACAACGACGGCGACAACGTCGATCTCCACCGCATCAGGATGCACTTCGATCGGCGTCATCTGGGACGTCTCCGACAGCTCGTCGACCGCCTCAACGAGGCCGCGGCGAACCAAGAGGACGGCGCGGGCCGGTAGAATACGTGTCCGATGCGAGAGATCCTGTCCGACTTGGTAGCCGAACAGCAGGCACTGGATCAGTTCCTCCAGAGTATCTCCGAACGCGATTGGAATCTCCCCACGCCCGTCAAGGGCTGGAGCATCAAGGACACGGTGAGCCATCTCGCCCACTCCGAGGAATTCGCCGCCGGGGCCCTCAACGGCGGCGCGTCGTTCATCGAGGACGCCAACGTCACCGACATCGACGAGTGGACGGCCCGCGGCGTGCGTCAGGGCCGCAAGAAGCGCTACCAGGAGGTCATCGAATGGTGGCGCAACAGCCGGGCCACCGTCATCGAGGCCCTCTCCCGCATGGAGCCAAGCCGTCGCATCCCCTGGGTGGCGACACCGGTTGGCGCCAGGACCTTCGCCACCATACGCCTGACGGAAACGTGGGCCTATGGTCTCGACATCCAGGCAGCCATGGAAGGGCGCCTTCCTCCGCCGGACGACGATGAGGAGGCGGCCGGCGATTCGCCCCGCATTCGCCACATCGCCTGGCTGGCACACCGCATGCTCCCCCACGCCTTCGATCAGGAGGGCGAGGAATTTCCCCCCGGTGGTATCCGGATCGAGCTGATGGGCCCCAAGTACGCCCGCTGGGTATTCGGGCCCGCCGATGCAGAGAACGTCATCAAGGGGCTCGCCGGCGAATGGTGCCGGGTGGCCGTGCAGCGGCTCGACGTCACGAAGACCACGCTCAAGGCCGACGGCACGGCGGCCGAGACCGCCCTGCACATCGTTCGGGCGTCCTGAAGCTCATGCACCAGATCCCCCGGCTCATCGGCATGGTCCACCTGGGCCCGCTGCCGGGAGCCCCCCGCTTCAAGGGCGATCTCGACACGGTGCTCGCGGCGGCGGTGCGCGACGCCGAGGTGCTCGCCTCGTCGGGCTTCGATGCGCTCCTCGTCGAGAACTACGGCGACCTTCCCTACTTCGCCGACGACGTCCCCAAGACCACGGTGGCCGCGATGACCCTGGCTGTTACCACGATTCGCAGCGCCGTCGATGTCCCGGTCGGCGTCAACGTCCTGCGCAACGATGCGCTTGCGGCGCTGGCGGTGGCCACCGTGGCAGGGGCCTCCTTCATCAGGGTCAACGTGCTCTCGGGCATCATGATGACCGACCAGGGAACGATCGTGGGACGGGCTGCCGAGGTGCTTCGGCTGCGGCAATCCCTCGCCCCTGAGGTCCCCATCCTCGCCGACGTCTTCGTCAAGCACGCCACCCCGCCCGGCCGCGTGCCCTTGGACCGGGCCGCCGAGGAGGCCGCCGAACGGGCCCTCGCCGATGCGCTCGTCGTCTCCGGGCCGACCACCGGGCGACCTCCCACGATGGCGGTGCTGCGCAAGGTGAAGGACGCGGCCCCGGCAATCCCCGTCCTGGTGGGCTCGGGGGCCACCGCCGCTTCGGTTGCCCGCTTCCTCACGGTCGCCGACGGGGTGATCGCAGGAACCTCGCTCAAGCAGGGCGGCGTCACCACCAATCCGGTCGCAGCCAGCCGAGCCAAGATCTTCGTCGCCGCCGCGACGAAGACCTGAGAACGGGGCATCACATGCAGGCCCATCGACTCACCGGCGGCACCGTCCACCTTCTCCGGCTGTCCCACGGCGCCGATCTCTACGACGAGATGAGCCGCTTCGTCATCGACAACGACATCCGGGCGGCGACGGTGACCTTCCTGGGTGCCGTGCAGCGAGCTTCTCTCCGCTACTACGACCAGGAAGCCGGGGAGTATCGCGATTTCGTCATCGACGAGCCTCTCGAGGTGGTCTCCGGAGTGGGCAACGTGTCGCTACTGAACGGCCGCCCGTTCCTCCACATTCACGCAGCCCTCGCCGATGCACGAGGCCACGCCCACGGGGGTCATGTCAACACCGGCACTGCCGTCTTCGCCCTGGAGGCGACCATTCAGGAGTTGGAGGGCGAACCACCGATCCGCCTCCCCGACGACTGCACCGGGCTCACGTTGTGGGGACGCAATCCCCAGTAGCGGCCCCGGGATCACTTGTGGAGAACGTCGAAGCCTGCCTTGAGCAGGAGCCGGAGAAACGCCGGAGCGGGCTCCCGGAACTGGATCGGCCGAAACGCTTCTTCATGTTCCTCGAAGAAGCGGAGCATCGTGGTGACGATGTGGGTGATCGAGACTGTGTTGAGGTTCGATCGGTCACTCCTCCCGAAGGCCACTAGCCGGGTGCGGATCGCGCCGCCGCCCCGGGCAGGACCGGAGTGCACCGCGTGCTGCTGGAGCTCGTCGATCACCTCGGTGAGAGGCGCGGCGTAGACCCACTCGAGTCGCCGCAACATGGAGTGCAGCACGCCGTGGTCCTTGATCGCCGGGTTGAGATCGGCCTGGCCCTGTTTCACCTCACCGACGATGACGTCGATGCAGTCGGCTTCGAGCTCGAGCACGGGGTCGTCGATGAGGAGCAGCTCACCGTGACGCGCTTGATCCGGATCCCCGAGCAGCACCTCACCGGGAAAACGAATCCCCATCACGTCGATGTCGGTGACCGTCTTGAAGGTGCCGTCGTCCTGGCGTCGCTGTACCTCGAACTCGCTCAGGGTCATGTATCCGGTGAGCCGGAGGTAGTTCTCGACGAGGTTGACGGCGATGTCCATGGTCACTCCAGTCGCCTGCGGACCATCGAATCCATCCTCCCCCATCGGGGAGACGGGGTCCGATCATTCGCAATAGCTGCATCCGGCACTCGTAGGCCCGTCATTCGACCCTAGGCACGAACCCCGTCTGGTGCCAGCATGGTCGGTTGGAGACCCGTACGAATGCCGGAGATGTGCCATGGACGATCCCGTCCGCCGCGATGCCCCCGAAGCCCAGGCCGAGCCCGAGGAGGACCTCAATCCATACCACGTGAGCCGTCGCCAGTTCGAGGAGGCGATTCCGTTCATTGACGAGATCCGCACCTACGAGGGATTGGCCGATGTGATCTTCACCCCGGAGCGTTCGGTATCGGTGAGCCTCCCGGTGACGATGGACGATGGCCACTTCGAGGTGTTTCGCGGCCACCGGGTGCTGCATGACCACTCACGCGGCCCCGGCAAGGGGGGCATTCGCTACTACCCCGCCGTCGACCTCGACGAGGTCACCGCTCTCGCCACCTGGATGACCTGGAAGTGTGCGCTCGTCGGCGTGCCCTTCGGCGGGGCCAAGGGCGGGGTGGCCTGCGATCCACGCACCATGTCCCGCAGCGAGAAGAAGCGGATCACCCGCCGCTTCATCTCAGCCCTGGGTGACAACATCGGCCCGCACACCGACATCCCGGCACCCGATGTCTACACCGACGCCTCGACCATGGCGTGGGTCTACGACACCTACGACATGATGCATCCCGGGCACAACAACCTGCCGGTCGTGACCGGCAAGCCGCTCGACCTCGGCGGGTCTCTCGGGAGGGAGAGAGCCACCGCCCAAGGAGCCGTCTACGTGACGGAGCGATTCCTGGACTTGATGTCCATCCCCGGCCTGATGGAGCTGAAAGGGAGCCGCGTGGCGATCCAGGGCTTCGGGAACGCAGGACGAAACGCGGCGGAGATCCTGGCCGCGGCCGGAGCCGTCATCGTGGCGGTGAGTGACTCACAGGGCGGGATCGCCGGCGACGACGGGCTCGACGTGCACGACGTCGGTCTCCACAAGGACGCCACCGGCAGCGTCACCGGCTTCCCGGATGCCAAGCCGCTCGACTCGGGCGAGGTGCTGGAGGTGCCCTGCGACATCCTCATTCCGGCCGCGCTCGAGAACCAAATCACGACCGCCAACGCCGAGCGCATCGACACCAAGCTCGTCGTGGAGGCAGCAAACGGACCGACGAGCCCTCTTGCCGACCAGATCCTGAGTGCCCGCGGGATCTCGGTCCTCCCCGACATCCTGGCGAACGCCGGCGGCGTCGTGGTGAGCTACTTCGAATGGGTACAGAACCTCGACAACGAGCAGTGGCCGGAGCACGTCGTCCAGGAGAAGCTCAAGGCAAAGATGTACCGGACGACCGACGAGGTCATCGCCAAACGCATCACGCTCATCGAGCAGCTTCCCCGCTACCAGGAGTTGTGGTCGGAGGCCCGTCCCGACGACGGAGTGCTGCCGACCCCGAGCCTGCGGACCGCGGCGTACGTCAACGCCATCAGCCGGGTCACCCAGGCGACGATCATGCGAGGCATCTGGCCTTGAGCCATCGGCCCGGCACCGGACCACCCGGCTCGCCGACCGGCGGCGCCGTGGCCCCGCCCGTCGTATCGCCTTGCCCGGCAGTCTGATTGGCGGTTCTTACGCGCGCCATCGCGCGTAAGACGATTTTGTCATTCATCCCAAGATATGGCGCGGCTGTGGCATCCGGCCGGCATGTCCTCTCGGGCGCGAATCGTGTCACCCACCCGCAGTAGCCTGCGCGCATGGCGCTCAGTCGCTTCACCCCTGCCACGCGCGCCTGGTTCGAGGCGTCATTCGCCGCGCCCACCACCGCCCAGACACTGGGGTGGGCCGCCATCGCCGACGGCGAGCACACCCTGATCCACGCCCCCACCGGCTCTGGCAAGACCCTCGCCGCCTTCCTGTGGGCCCTCGATCGCCTCTCCGCCGAGCCCACCCCGCCCGAACGCGAGCGCTGCCGTGTGCTCTACGTGTCCCCGATGAAGGCCCTCGCCTACGACGTCGAGCGCAACCTGCGGGCGCCGCTGACCGGCATCCAGCTCGCCGCCGACCGCCTGGGAACGGCGCCCCCCCGGCTCACCACCGCGATGCGCACCGGCGACACTCCGGCCAGAGAACGACAGGCAATGGTGCGCCACCCGCCCGACATCCTCATCACGACCCCCGAATCGCTCTACCTGATGCTCACCTCACGAGCCCGCGAGATACTGCGGTCGGTGCGATGGGTCATCGTCGACGAGATCCATTCCGTTGCCGCCACCAAGCGGGGCACCCACCTCAGCCTGAGCCTGGAACGCCTCACCGAGATCGCCGACAGCCCCCCGCAGCGCATCGGCCTCTCCGCCACCCAGCGGCCCCTCGAAGCGATCGGGCAGTTCCTCGCAGGCGGCGTCATCGACGAGGACGAGTGGAAGGCCCGACCCGTCACCATCGTCGATGCTCCCTGGCAGAAGCAACTCGAAATCCAGATCGTGGTCCCGGTCGAGAACATGCTGCGACCGGAGGAGACCCCGCCTGCCGCCGGAGATCCGATCGAGCCCGAGGACGGCGCCCGCCGCTCGATCTGGCCTGCGGTGTATCCCCGTCTCCTCGACCTGATCCGAGAGCACACTTCCACGCTCCTGTTCGTCAACAGCCGCGGCCTGGCCGAGCGGCTCGCCGCCGAGCTGAACCGGCTCGCCGGCGAGGAGCTGGTGCAGTCCCACCACGGCTCGGTGTCCCGCGAGCGGCGGCTCGAGATCGAGGGACGGCTCAAGAGCGGCGAGTTGCGAGGCGTCGTCGCCACCTCCACCCTGGAGCTGGGAATCGACATGGCCGCCGTCGACCTCGTCGTCCTCGTGGAATCTCCCGCCTCGGTCGCCCGCGGCCTGCAGCGGGTGGGGCGAGCCGGGCATCAGGTGGGCGTGCCGAGCCGGGCTCGGGTGTTCCCCAAGCACCGCGGTGATCTGCTCGAGACCGCGGTCGTGGTCGATCGCATGTACCAGGGCGCCATCGAGGAGACGAAGATCCCCGCCAACCCACTCGACGTGCTCGCCCAGCACGTCGTTGCCGCGACGGCCGTTGAGCCTCGCAAGGTCGACGACCTGTACTCGCTTGTGCGTCGCGCCTCCCCGTATCGCGATCTCACCCGCGGTGCCTTCGAAGGCGTGCTCGACATGCTCGCCGGCCGCTATCCGTCCGATGAGTTCGCCGAGCTGAGACCTCGCATCGTGTGGGACCGCGTCGAAGACACCGTGACGCCGCGGGGCAACGCTCGGATGCTGGCGGTGACGAACCCGGGCACCATCCCGGACCGCGGCCTCTACACCGTCATGCTCCCGGAAGGAGGACGGGTCGGTGAGCTGGATGAGGAGATGGTCTACGAGCGGCGACCCGGAGACGTCTTCGTGCTCGGGTCGACCTCGTGGAAGATCTCCGAGATCACCCACGATCGGGTCATCGTCAGCCCCGCCCCGGCGCAGGCCGCCACCTTCATGCCCTTCTGGCACGGGGACGGGCCGGGAAGGCCCTGCGAGCTGGGACGAGCAATCGGCGCCTTCGTGCATGAGATCGGAGGTTTGGATCGTGCCGAGGCCGCCGAGGCACTCCGGGAACGCTATCGCCTCGATCCCTGGGCCGCGGCCAATCTCGCCGAGTTCCTCGAGGAGGAGCGCAGCATCACCGGGACGCTTCCCAGCGACCGCACCATCGTCGTAGAGCAGTTCCGCGACGAGATCGGGGACTGGCGCACCGTGCTGCTCTCGCCGTTCGGGGCCCGGGTCCATGCCCCGTGGGCGCTGGCCGCCCGACGCCGCTACCGCCGCAGCCACGGCGTCGAGGTCGACGTCATCTGGAGCGACGACGGCATCGTCTTCCGCTTCCCGGATGTCGACGCGCCACCGTCGACCGCCGAGCTGGTGATCCCCCCCGATGAGATCGACGACCTGGTGCTCGAAGAGGTCGGCGACAGCGCCCTGTTCACCTCACACTTCCGCGAGGCGGCGGCGCGGGCGCTGCTCCTCCCCCGGCGCCGGCCCGGCACGCGGACGCCGCTGTGGCTCCAGCGGAGGCGGGCCGCCGGCCTGCTCGACATCGCCAAGCGCTTCAGCTCCTTCCCGATCGTGCTCGAGACCTACCGCGAGGTGCTCCAGGACCACTTCGACCTCCCCGCCCTGCGGGAGGTGCTCACCGGCATCGCCCGCCGTTCCATCCGGGTCGCCGAGGTCGAGCTGCACGGCCCCAGCCCGTTCGCCACCTCGCTCATGTTCGATTTCCTGGCATCGTTCATGTACGAGTACGACGCACCCGCCGCCGAGAAACGCGCCGCGGCGCTCACCCTCGATCGCAAGCTGCTCCAGGAGCTGCTCGGCGATCCCCAGTTCCGCGATCTGCTCGACCCCGATGTAATCGCTCAGGTGGAGCTGGAGCTGCAACGCCTCGCCGAGGATCGCAAGATCTCAGGGCCGGACGCTCTCCACGATGCGCTGCGCGACCTCGGGCCGCTGACCATTGAGGGTGTCGCCGCCCGAGCCACCGACCCCGCGGCCATCACCGCCTGGATCACCACTCTCACACAGTCGCGCCGGGTCGTACCAATCCGCGTCCACGGCACCGACGGGTTCGCCGCCGTCGAGGATGTCTCCCGACTGCGCGACGCACTCGGGATCTCACCCCCGCCGGGAGTGCCGCCTGCACTGCTCGAGACCGTGCCCGACCCTCTCGGCGATGTCGTCGGCCGGTACGCTCGCACCCACGGTCCATTCACGGCTTCGGCAGCCGCGACCGAGCTTGGACTCCCGCAAGCCGCCGTCGTCGAGATCCTGCACCGGCTCGAACTCGAATCAAGGGTCGCCGCGGGAGCCTACGTTCCCGGTTCGACGGGCACTGAATGGGTCGACCTGGAGGTGCTGCGTCGCCTCCGCCGCCGCTCGCTGGCCGTTCTCCGCCAGGAGGTCGAGGCCGTCCCGCCCGAGGCCCTCGGGGCCTTCCTGCCGGCGTGGCACGGGATCGGAGCGGGCGGCTCGAGTCCTGAACGCGCCCTCGACGTCGTACGCCGGATCCAGGGCGCGGTGGTGCCGGCCGCCATCATCGAGACCGACATTCTCCCGTCGCGGCTCGCTTACCGACCTCAGGAGCTCGATCGGCTCCTCGCTTCGGGTGACGTCGTCTGGGTCGGCCGGGGACCGTTGGGCACTCACGACGGAAAGATCACCTTCTACCTGCGCGACCAGGTGCCGTTGCTGCACTGGGCCGGCGCCGAAAACGCACCGACCGGGGAACTCCACGAGCGATTGCGGGCCCATCTCGCCACACGAGGCGCCAGCTTCTTCAGGGAGCTCTACGTCGCTGCCGAGGGGGGCGATCCCCGAGCCGTGCTCGACGCCCTGTGGGATCTCGTGTGGGCGGGGGAGGTCACCAACGACACCCTGGCACCGCTGCGCTCTTTCCTCTCCGGGCCGGCACGCCGTGGCTCGAGCAGGCGGCACGTGCCGGGCGCGACCCCGCCGTCTGCCTCGGGCCGGTGGTACCTCGTCGCGGATCTCCTCGCCGGCGTGCCCCCGACCCTCGAGGCCCGCGCTGCGGCTGTTGCTGAGCACCTCCTGGAACGGCACGGCATCGTCACCCGCGACGCGGTGCTCGCCGAGGGAGTCCCCGGCGGCTTCTCCGGCCTCTACCCGGTCCTGGCGGCCTTGGAGGACGCCGGAAAGGCCCGCCGTGGATACTTCGTCGAGGGATGCGGCGGGGCACAGTTCGGCTTCCCGGGCGCCGTCGATCGCCTCCGCGAGCGTCCTACCCCCGGCGTGACGCTGCTCGCCGCCGCCGACCCGGCCAATCCGTACGGAGCTGCCATACCGTGGCCCGACCTCGCCGCCGGCCGCCCTGCCCGCCGATCCGGCGCTCACGTCGTGCTTCACGACGGACGCATGATCGCCTTTGTCGAACGCGCCGCCCACCGGGTGCTCACAGCCGGCATCGAGCCGGAGGCGGTCGCCGCCGGCCTGGTCGAGCTCGCCGGCCGCCGGCGCCGGCGCACGACCATCGCCTCCGTCGACGGAGAACCGGTGACCTCTTCGCCGCTGGCAGCCGAGCTGCGAGGCGCCGGATTCCGGGTCGGGTATCGCGGCCTCACCTTTCACCGGGCCCGATCGGGTCCGACCCGGTGATGCCCTCGCGCCGTGGTACGTTGACCCGCATGCGACGCGGCTTGCGGGGGTGACCCGATGAGTGTTCCCTATCTCTCGATCCGGCCGGGACACCCTGATTTCCTCGATCTCGAATGGGGACGACCCGTCTCGGAGTGGAACGACCCGCGCGTCATCGACCTCCCCACCGGCGTCCATCGCCATCCCATCTGTTTCGTCGCCTATGGAGAGCGGATCTACGCCATCAAAGAACTCCCCAGGCACCTGGCTCACCACGAGTACGAGACGCTGCGAACCCTCCAGAACCGGCTACGACCGATCGTGACACCGGTCGGCGTCGCCGAGCGGCGCTGGATTCCCCC
This sequence comes from uncultured Acidimicrobiaceae bacterium, assembly GCA_964569015.1. Lineage (GTDB taxonomy): Bacteria > Actinomycetota > Acidimicrobiia > Spongiisociales > UBA5794 > CAYQEC01. The sequence goes on from CAZMSN010000005.1 coordinate 50,670, forward strand.
CGACGAGGAGTCATCGACGGCGGTCATCACCGAGTACGTGCGGTTCGCTTTCACCTACCGGGAGTTGCTCACCGGCTGGGGCTTCGGCGCCCGCCGCGAGCAGATGCTGGACGCCTTCGCCGGCCTGCTCGTCGAGCTCCACCTCGCAGGGTGCTACTGGGGAGACTGCTCGCTCTCCAACGTGCTGTACCGCTACGACGCCGATTCGATAGAGGCCATCATGATCGACGGCGAGACCGCCGAGCTGCACGACGACCTGTCGAATGGGCAGCGGCTCTCCGACCTCGAGATCATGGAGATCAACGTCGCCGGCGGGATGGCGGACATCGCCGCCTCCCAGGGCATCGACATCGACGCCGCCGACCTGGCTCTCGGCGCCGACATCAGCGCGCGCTACGCCCGATTGTGGAACCAGCTCACCCGGGACGTGATCCTCCGACCACACGAGCGCTACCGCATCAAGGAGCGTATTGAGCGGCTCAACGCCCTCGGGTTCGAGGTCGATGACGTCGAGCTCGTTCCCGACGGTGAGGGCGGCGACCGGCTCGAGATGCGCGTCAAGGTGGGCGGGCGCAACTACCACTCCGCCCGCCTCCGTGAGCTGACCCGCATCCGCGCCTCGGAGAACCAGGCCCGCCAGATCCTCTCCGACCTCTACTACTACGAGGCGGGACGAGACAACATCAGCCCAGTGGGAAAAGACGTCTTGGCTATCCAGTGGCGCGTCCGCGTCTTCGAGCCGCTGCTGGCGCGCATCATCGGCGACATCGAGCCCGGGCAAGACGCAGTCCAGGCCTACTGCGACTTCCTCCACCACCGCTATGTGCTCGCCACCGAGCAGGGCCGCGATGTCTCCAACGACGAGGCCTACGCCCGCTGGATCGAAGCCGGCAAACCCGGCTATCCCCTCGCCGAAGACTCCCCCGCCGACCAGTGAGCGACCTCAGCGTCCCAGGACACCTCCGGCGAACGACCATCGCCGAGCGGCGCTCGCTGCCTCGGATTTCGCGCTCTGCCCACCGATCGACTGGCGGAACGGCACGGGTCCGATCCTAGGATTCACCGGTGCACGTCCTCATCGCTACCACCGGAGTGCTGAGCCCGGACTCGGCCGTCGAGTTCAGCGGCAAGCTGATCCGTGGCGGAGGAAGGGTGACGGTGACCACTGTCATCGAGGTCCCTCGCAGCTTCCTCGACGCGCTGCGATCCGAGGGGTGGCACCCACTCGGCGAGAACGCCACAAACGGCGCCCATGCGACCGACGATGCGTTGCTCGCCCGCTACGTCGACGAACGGGGACAGCGCCTCACCGACCCCATCGTCACGGCCCTCAAGGCGGCCGGCATCGCGGCGACGGCGGTCTTCAGAGAGGGCGACGACCCGGCACGCACCATCTCCCAACTCGCCGACGAGCTCGCCGCCGACGTCGTCGTGCTCGGCGCCACGCGCAAGATCTTCGATCAGTCCGCCTGGGAAAGTGTTTCAGCGCGGGTGATGATCGAGTCGGGTCGCCCGGTCCTGGTGTTGCCGCCCCCGCACCGCGATCCGGTCTCCGACGGCACGGACCAGGCAGGCTGAGCAGCCCTCTCACTCTCCGACCGCGCCGCGCTCGAACGTGACGTGAAGCGACACACGCAATTCGGCGCCGTTCCTCGTTCCTCACACGGCGTACCGTCTGCTTGCCAGCCGGCCTACCGTCAGGCGTCGTCAGCGAGCTTGCGGAACTGCGTCCGGTAGAGCGATGCGTACAGGCCACCGTGGGCGATCAACTCCTCGTGGGCGCCGGACTCGACCAGCGCTCCCCGGTCGAGCACGAAGATGCGGTCGGCCGCCAGAATGGTCGACAGGCGATGGGCGATCACGAGCGAAGTGCGCCCTTCCATCACCCGCTCCAGGGCATCCTGGATGAGCGCCTCGGAGTGGGCGTCGAGGTGAGACGTCGCCTCGTCGAGGATGAGGATGCGGGGGTTTTCGAGCAGGACGCGGGCGATCGCCATGCGCTGCTTCTCCCCGCCCGAGAGCCGGTAGCCGCGCTCGCCCACGACGGTCTCCAGCCCCAATGGCAGGTCTTCGATCATCTCGGTGAGGTTGGCGGCTTCCACCACGGCGCGGAGTTCGGTGTCGGTGGCGTCCGGCCGTGCATAGCGGAGATTGGCGGCGATGGTGTCGTGGAACAGGTACGACTCCTGGGTCACCACCCCGATCGCCGCCGCCAGCGACTCCAACGACAGGTCGCGGACGTCGCGGCCGTCGATGGAGACACTCCCTCTCGTGACGTCGTAGAGCCGGGGCACGAGGTAGGTCGCCGTCGTCTTCCCGGCACCGCTCGGCCCCACCAGCGCCGCCAGCTCCCCGGGCCGGATATGGAACGAGACATCCCGCAGCGCCCAGCCCTCAGTCGCGATCCGGGCCCTGGGGACCTCACCCTCGGTGACCTCCCGGCGGCCGTAGCGTCGCACCGATTCGAGACCCGCCGATCCGCTCTCCCCATAGGAGAACCAGACGCCGTCGAACTCGATCGTGCCCTCTACCTCGGTGAGCGCCGCCGGGTGCTCCGCCTCCTCGATGTCGTGGGGAAGATCGAGCACCTCGAACACCCGCTCGAATGAGACCAGCGAGGTAGCGAACTCGACCCTGGCGTTCGACAGGCCCGAGAGTGGCCCGTACAGCGCCGAGAGGTAGGCCGAGAGAGCCACGATGGTGCCGATCGAGAGCGAGCCGTTGATTGCCATCACCGCACCCACCCAGAAGACAAGGGCCGTGCCCAGGGCGCTGACCACCCCGAGCGCCATGAAGAACCAGCGGCCGATCGTCGCTTGGCGGACCCCGAGATCACGGACGAAGCCCGCCTGCTCGGCAAAGCGGGCATCCTCGTCGCGGGTGCGGCCGAACAGCTTCACCAACAGCGCCCCCGACACGCCGAGAGTCTCCTGCATCAACGAGCTCATGCGGGCGTTGTGCTCCATTTGCTCCCGGCGGATCTCACGCAGCAACCGCCCTACTCGCCGCGACGCCAGGATGAAAAGCGGCAGGATCGCCACCGCCAGCAGCGTCAGGCGCCACTCGAGCCTCAGCATCACCACGAGCGTGGCGATCACGCTGAACACGTTGGCGGCCAGCGTCACGAACGTACCGGTGACCGCCTGCTGAGCGCCCACGACATCGGTGTTGAGCCGACTCATCAGCTCCCCGGTCCGGGTAGCCGTGAAGAAGCCGAGCGACATGCGCTGGAGATGCCCGTAGAGCTGGCAACGCAGATCGAAGATGATGCCTTCTCCGATCGCCGCCGAAGCCCGACGCTGCACCACGCCGACGACACCGTTGACGATGGGCACCAGGACCATTCCGATCCCCAGCCAGGCGACCGCGGTCAGGTTCTTCTCAGGGATGGCACGGTCGATGAGGCTACGCATCAACAACGGGGGGGCCAGCGTGAGCAGGCCGATGACGACGATCGTCGCCAGCACCACGACGATCCTGCCACGGTGGCGCAGGGCGTAGCCGACGACGCGCCCCAGCAGCGCCCGATCCATGTGGGGACGATCCTGCTCGTCGTCGTATCGGACGTATGACCACCAGCCGCCTGAATGAAGCATCGGTCCGCCCATCCGGGCCTCAGTCGCCGCCGGCTTCGGCGGAATCCTCCGCAGCCGGTGGCTCGGCGAGCTGCCCGGAGAGCGGCGCCGCCGACTGGGCCATCTGCTCGCACATCGCCTCCCCCACGCTGCCACGGCAAAACAGCTCATATCGATAGGTGCCGCGCACCCAGATGAGGCTCAGGCCGTCGGGAACGACCTCGAAGCGGATGTCGCCGGCCTGCTGCTGTTCGGAGATGGAGGCGGCACCCACCCGGAACACGGCGGCATCGCCGTCCTCGGCCGTGTACGGCTCGGATTTCCAGAGCCCGAAAGCGGCCGAGGTACCGGCGTCGAGTGTCGCCGACGCGGTGTCGAACACGAGCTGGCTCGTCACCCAGCCCACCTCGTCGGGGATGAGCGAGGGGAACTCCACACCAGGTAGAGCCGCCGCGATCTCAGCCCGGCTCGCCTGGATGAACCGGTTGACGCCGTCGTTGCGATCCCAGACATCGGCGATCACCACGGCGGGAATCGGTACCACGGTTGCTTCGCCGACGCCGTCGTTGTACCAGTCCACGTCGACGGCCAGGACCGCCCCCTGAGGCGCCGTTTCACCGTCATCGACCACGATGGTCGTCGTGGTCGTCGTGTCGCCGTACACGATCTCGCGGGACCGATCGCCCAGCCCGTCGAGGAGTCCGCTCTCGCCGCATCCCGACAGCAAGATCGTCGTCAAGAGCAGCCATCCGGCCCTTTTCACCCGTGCCTCCGCACATTGCGACTCGATGCCGGTCAACCGGCACAGCCGCGCAGCATACCGGTGACGGCGCCCAACGCCTCGATCCGGACGCGGCGGGCTGGCTACGCTCCCCCGCGATGAGCTCACCCCGTCAGATCCGAGTGCTCCACGATGCTGCGGCAGTGCCCGCCTTCCTCGAAGCGCCGATCGCACGGGCGCTCCTGATGCGGGCAGCCGCCGGCGAGATCCCCGAGACGTTCCGGATCACGGTCCCCGGCCGCGTCGTCGCCTTCGGGAAGCTCGACCGCCTCGGCGGTGGCTACCCGCAGGCGGTCGCTGCCGCCCGCCGGGCCGGATTCGATGCCGTAGAACGGCTCGCCGGGGGACGAGCCGCCGCCTTCACAGAGCACACGCTCTCGTTCGGCTGGACGATCCCCCATCCCGACCCCCGTCGCGGGATACGAGATCGCTTCATCACCCTCTCCGAACTGATGGTCCGGGCCTTCGCCCGGCTCGGCGTCGCTTCCCAGGTCGGCGAGGTACCGGGGGAATACTGTCCCGGGGAATTCAGCGTCAACCATGCCGGCCGTCTCAAGCTCATGGGCGTCGGCCAGCGGCTCGTCAAGGCCGCGGCTCACGTCGGGGGGATCGTGGTCGTCGATCACAGCGCTCTGGTGCGCGATGTGCTCGTGCCCGTCTACGAAGCCCTCGCGCTGCCGTGGCGGCCCGAGACGACCGGATCGCTCACCGAGATCACTCCCGGGGTCACCACGGCCTCCACCCGCCGCGCCGTGCTCGACGAACTGGCCGACCTGGCGGATCTGCATCCCGGTCATCTCGACGCGGCCACGATGCAGCTCGCCGCCAGGCTCGCCCCGGATCATGTTCCCCTGAGCGACTGAGTGCTCAGGACGGCGCCGACCCCGCCGGCGGCATCGGATCGAGATGGGTGTACTCCCCGGTTCGCAGGTGGCATGCCGCCTGGTGGGTGGACCACCAGGCGCAGAAGCTGGCCGATTCCGCGCTCTCAGGCACTGCGGCGCGGCCGCGAAGCGTCGTTGCGGGGTGAGGGACATGCCTTGGATGGGCGGGCGCCATGCAATACTCTCCCAGCAATGGAACGTGTCCTCGTCGTCAACGGGCCGAACCTCAATCTGCTGGGAACACGAGAGCCGGAGGTCTACGGGACCACCACGCTCCCCCAGCTCGAGGCATCGCTCCAAGCGTGGGGCGGCGAGCTGGGCGTCGCTGTCGAGACCTACCAGTCGAACCACGAGGGCGGCATCATCGATCGTCTCCACGCCGCCGCAGGCAAGGTGGATGGCGTGGTGCTCAACGCCGGGGCCTACACCCACTCCAGCTACGCCATCCACGACGCGATCCTCGCTTCGGGCCTCCCCACCGTCGAGGTGCACATCTCCAACATCCACGCCCGGGAGCCCTGGCGCCGCATCTCACTCACGGCGCCCGCCTGCGTCCACACCATCTACGGCCGCGGGCTCGCCGGGTACCGTCACGCCCTGCGTCACCTGTTCTGGCATGAGGCGTGGCCGGCCGTTCCCGTCCACTACGGGGACGGTCCCGACCACCTAGCCGACCTCCGGGTGCCGGAGGGCGCCGGTCCGTTCCCAGTGGCTGTGCTCATTCACGGTGGCTTCTGGCGTGACCCGTGGACCCGCGACCTGATGGACGGCCTCGGCGTCGATCTGGCGCGCCGCGGCTGGGCCACCTGGAACGTCGAGTACCAGAGGGTCGGCGCCGGCGGAGGCTGGCCAACGACCATGACGGATGTAGGCGCCGCCATCGACTCTCTCGCCAATCTCGTCGACGAGCACCATCTCGACCTCGACCGGGTCGTCGCCCTTGGCCACGAGGCCGGGGGACAACTCGCCCTGTGGGCTGGAGCTCGTCCTCACCTGTCGGACGACACCCCGGACCCCGGCGCCGTCGTCACGGTGGCGGCCGCCGCCGGCCTGGCACCGCTGTGCGATCTCGCCGAGGCGCATCGCCTCGATCTGGGCAACGGCGCCGTCGCCCGCTATCTGCGGCGCACCCCCGACGACGGACCGCGCCGCTATGCCCTCTCCTCGCCACTCGCCCTGCTTCCCCTCGGCATCCCCCAGGTCATCGTTCACGGTGGGGCCGACGACCACATCCCGGTCCAGATGAGCCGCGACTACGCAGGCGATGCCGCCCAACGGGGAGACACGGTCGTCTATCACGAGATCGAGAACGCCGGGCACGATGACCTCGTCGATCCCGCCTCCGACGCCTGGCGGGTCGTGGTCGACGAGCTGGACGGGCTGTTCTGAGGAAGGCTTCTCAGCCGGAGCGCTGCACCAGGTCCTGAAGACGCCGCAGACCCTCCTCGAGGTCGGCATCAGCGAGCGCGAACGAGAAACGGGCGTAGCCCGGCGCCCCGAACGCCTCGCCGGGAACGATGGCGACGTTGATCGTGTCGAGCAGCAACGTGGCGAGTTCCAGCGTCGTGGCCGCCGAGCCTGCTCCGAGCGGCCGGTTCAGGAGTCCCTTCATGGACGGGAAGGCGTAGAACGCGCCTTGTGGTTCCGGGCACACCACACCGTCGACGGCGTTGAGCATCTCGCACATCGTGCGTCGCCTCCGGTCGAATGCCGCCCTCATCTCGACGACGAGATCCATCGGGCCTTCGAGGGCGGCCAAGGCAGCCCGCTGGCTGACGTTGGCGACGTTCGACGTCGTGTGGCTCTGCAACCGGATGGCTCCGGCTGCGACCGCCGGCGGGCCGATCAGCCACCCCACCCGCCAGCCGGTCATGGCGTAGGTCTTGGCGACGCCGTTGACGACGACACAGCGCGGCGCCGCGGAGGGAGCCTCCACCGGCATCGAGCTGAACGTGGCGTCGCCGTATACGAGATGCTCGTAGATCTCGTCGGTCATGATCCAGATGCCGTGGTCGGCGGCCCATTCTCCGATGGCCCTCACCTCGTCGGCCGGGTAGACGGCACCGGTCGGGTTGGACGGGGAGACGAACACGAGCATCTTGGTGCGCGGGGTCCGGGCCGCCTCGAGCTGGTCGACGGTGACCCGGTAGCCGGTGGTCTCGTCGGCCTCCACCACCACCGGGACCCCGTCGGCGAGCCGCACCGCCTCCGGGTAGGTCACCCAGTAGGGGGCGAGGAGCAGCGCTTCGTCCCCGGGATCGAGCAGCACCTGGCAGGTGGCGTACACGGCCTGCTTGGCACCGTTGGTGATGACGACCTGAGACGACTCGACGGCGTAGCCCGATTCGCGCCGCGTCTTGGCGGCCACAGCCTCCCGCAGCTCGGGCAGCCCGGCCGCCGGCGTGTAGTGGTGGTTGCGAGGGTCGGCGGCTGCCGCGATCGCGGCGTCCACGACGAATTGCGGCGTCGGGAAATCGGGCTCTCCCGCCCCGAATCCGATCACTGGTTTGCCTTCGGCACGCAGTGCCTTGGCCTTGGCTGTGATGGCTAGAGTCGCTGACTCTGCGACACCTGCGATGCGCTGCGACAGCTCGCCTGGGACCGCACCGGACATTGCTCTAGCCTCCCGTCGTACGCTCAGCGTTTCCATTCGAGCCGCACGATACCCGGGGTAACCAAATGACAGACAATCCAGAAATCCCGCTCCCAGCCGACATCGTTCCCGACGACGGGAGGTTCGGTTCGGGGCCGTCGAAGGTGCGAACCGAGATCCTCATGGAGCTCGGAGTCACCGGCTCCGGTTACATGGGGACCAGCCACCGGAGACCCGGCGTGCGCAGCGTGGTGGCTGCGATCCGTGCCGGCCTCACTGAGATGTTCTCACTGCCGGGCGGCTACGAGGTGGTCCTGGGTGTCGGAGGCGCGACGTTGTTCTGGGACGCCGCCTCGTTCGGCCTGATCCAGCGCCGCAGCCAGCACCTGGTGTTCGGAGAGTTCTCCGGCAAATTCGCTGCGGTGGCCGCGGCGGCGCCCCACCTCGAGGATCCGCAGATCATCGAATCGGAACCGGGAAGGCATCCGCTGCCGGTGGCCGATCCGGACATCGATCTCTACGCCTTCACCCACAATGAGACCTCGACCGGAGTGATGATGCCGATCGAGCGGCCGGACGGCTCATCAGGCCTCGTGGCCGTCGATGCCACGTCCGGCGCCGGAGCGATGACGGTCGACCCGTCCCACTTCGACGCCTACTACTTCTCCCCGCAGAAGGTCTTCGGAGCCGAGGGCGGCTTGTGGGTGGCGCTGTGCTCACCCGCCGCAGTGAACCGCATCGATCAGATCGCCGCCTCGGACCGATGGATCCCGCCGACCCTGTCGCTGGCAACCGCGCTCTCCAACTCGCGTAAGGACCAGACCTATAACACGCCGGCACTGGCAACACTGTTCCTCCTCCGCCGTCAGATCGACACCATGCTCGAGCTCGGCGGGCTCGAATGGGCGGTCGAGCGTTGCCAGGAGTCGTCGTCAATCGTCTACGCATGGGCGGAGTCCCGCGACTACACCACGCCTTTCGTGACCGATGTCGCGATGCGCAGCACCACCGTGGCCACGATCGATTTCGTGTCCGACGTAGACGCCAACACGGTGGCCGCGGTGTTGCGCTCCAACGGCATCGTGGACACGGAGAGCTACCGCAAGTTGGGGCGCAATCAGCTCCGGATCGCCATGTTCCCGAACATCGAGCCGTGCGATCTCGAGAAGTTGACGGCGGCCATCGACTACATCGTCGAGCGCCTCTAGGACACTGCGGCCCAGCCGGCCGCGGCGCAGGCGGCCGCGTCTCAGCCCCGGAGTCGCTCGCTCAGGTCACCGATCTTCTCACCGCGGGAAAACTCGAATCGAAGATCGTGCCCCTCCGCCCGAAAGGCGAGGTGGTGGGGCCGCAGCAGCCGCCCCGGCCGATACCGCACCGCGCCGACGGAGGACCGGCAGTATGCGGCCGCCAAGGCGTCGCGCGAGTCCCCGAGAGCCCGGTCGAGGACCAACACCCGGCGCGTCGTCACCGCCAGGGTGACGTAGGGGCCGGTCAGGCGCGGGTCGTGGCGCCGGGCCATCGGCCGGCCCACCAGGAGCAGCACTGTCACGAAGCCGGCGACGACGATTCCCACGATGGCCGCCGCCCCCGTCCAGAATCCGAGGTTGGCGGCCCGCGGCACGGTGAGCGCGATCAGCACCGACACGGCGCCACCCAGGCTGGACCACGTCGTGAAACCCTCGATCACTCCCTGCACGGATGCCTCGAGTTTCTCACCCGCCTCGAGTTGAGTCTCGACCGCCGCTTCTCGTCGCGCCATCTCGCCGCCTTCTCACCGGCTCGGCTGCATTCCTCCTCCAGAAGCTACTTCGGTATCGTGGCGCGCATGAAACAGCTCCTGGTGATGCGGCACGCCAAATCCGACTGGGGAGGCGAGGTCGCCGATCACGACCGCCCCCTCAATCGCCGGGGCAAGGCCTCGGCGACCGTGATGGGACAGGTACTGACCCTCATGGACCACGAGCCTCAGCTCATCTACAGCTCGACTGCGGTGCGGGCCCGCACCACAGCCGAGCTCGCCGCCGGCGCCGGTGGCTGGGGCGCCGAGATCGAGCTGATCCCCGAGCTGTACGGCACCTCCTCCGCCAACGCCCTCGACGTCGTCAGCAGGGCCCCGCGGGCGATCCGCTCCCTGATGATCGTCGGACACCAGCCGACCTGGGGCGATCTCGTATCTGAGCTCACCGGATCCAACGCCCAGATCAGGACCGCATCGGTGATCGGCATCGATCTGGCGATCCTGGAATGGACGGAGACCCGCACCGGGCGCGCCGAGCTCGCGTTCGCCCTCCACCCCCGGCTGTTCATGGAAGGCAAATGGGGCGACCTGTTCGACTGAGCGGCCGTGTCCTCGAAGGGAGCCAGGCGAAAGGATCCCCGGCGGACGACTCTCGGCTCGGGCCTGCGGCGCGAAGGTGCCGGCACGACCTACACCAAGAGACGGCCCAGCCTGCCGGATGCACCGCTGCGCTCACTACGATGAGGGCGCCGCCGGGATGCTGATGGAGCGGGTGCCTGTGGTGAGAGCCACCGGCCAACCAGTTGATGCAACACCGGCACGCACCGTGGTCGAGCATTGTCCTGGAGAGAAGCGGTAGGGGAATCGAAAATGAGAATCGCGGTACCAGTGAGTGACGGCGTCCTCTGCCGCCACTTCGGCCACTGCACGACGGTGGCCTTGTTCGAAGTGGACCCCGACACGTCGACCATCCAATGCCGACAGGACCTGATCCCGCCGCCTCACGAGCCCGGAGTCCTTCCCCGCTGGCTCAACGAGCAGGAAGCCACGGTCATCATCAGCGGCGGCATGGGAAGACGGGCACAGGACCTCTTCGCCCAGAACGGCATCACCGTGGTCGTTGGCTCGGTCGGCGAGCCCGAGACGATCGTCGAGGACTACCTGGACGGCCGGTTGGAGACGGACGACAACTTCTGCGACCACTGACCCGTCCGCCCGGACACCGGGCAGAAAGACAGAACCTGGTGAGGACCGAGCTCGAATGCATCCCGTGTCTCTTGAGGCAGAGCCTCGAGGCAGCCCGGTTCGTCACCGAGGACCCTGCCATCCACGAGCTCGTGATGCGGGAGACCTTGCGCACGGTGGCCGACCTGGACTTCCTCGAGTCGCCACCCACGATTGCGCAGGTCGTTCACCGCAGGCTGCGTGAGCTCACAGGTGACCCCGACCCCTATCGGTCGGCCAAGGCTGCCGCCAATCGCCTCGTCATGGCATTGCTGCCGGAGCTGGCCGCCGACGTGGAGCGGGCGCCCGACCCACTGCTGGCAGCGGTCCGGCTGGCGATCGCAGGCAACGTCATCGACCTGGCAATAACCGCCGATCTCACCGAGGCCGTGACCTGTCGGGCGCTGCAAGACGCGTCACGCGAGCCGTTCCACGGCGAGTGGACGGAGTTCCGCCGAGCACTGGCCGACGCGACGGACATTCTCTATCTGGCGGACAACGCCGGCGAGATCGTCACCGACCGCCTGCTCATCGAGCAGATCGGCCCGGCGCGGGTGACCATGGCCGTCCGTGGCCACGCGGTCATCAACGACGCAACTCTCGCCGATGCGCGCGATGTCGGTCTCTGCGAACTCGTCGAGGTGGTTTCCAACGGCTCGGACGCGCCGGGCACGATCCTCGACGACTGCGATGCCTCGTTTCGCGAGCGATTCCGGAACGCCGATCTGCTGATCGCCAAGGGACAAGGCAACTTCGAGACGCTCAGTCACGCCGAGGACGACGAGGACACGAAAGACGGCGTCTTCTTCCTCTTCAAGGTGAAATGCCCGGTGGTCGCCGGCCAGGTCAACCTGCCGGTCGGTTCCCAGGCGCTGGTTCAAGCCCATCCGACCCGGCCCGTGCTCGATCCCGGAACCGCCTGAGCAAGCACACGGCTCCCTTGGAAGCCGGCGCCGTCATGGCAACCGGTCGAACCGCAGCCGCCTCCGGAGCGGCAGATCGATTCCGCCGTACTCCCCGGTCACGACCCGGTCAGGGCGAGCCCCACCATGCCGACGATGGCGATCACCGCGCCCACGAAATACCACGGCGGCGGCCGGTGCTTCTCCAGCCACCTGGCGAACGGAACGCTGATCAGGGGGGCAACGGCGGCGATCGCCTGTACCTTGCCCGGCTGCATGGTCTGCAGTGCCCAGACCATGCAGGTGACGCCGAGGATGGGGCCAAACAGGGCGTTGGCGCCGACCCAGGGCCATGCCTTCTCCGGCGGCGACTCGGCGCTCTCGTCGGCATCGCCGGCATCGGCGGTGACGCCTTCGACGGGGGTCCCCGCCGGACCGAGCGCGGCCCGGGCCCACGAAACGCGCCGGGAAGCCCACCACACCGCCAGGAACACCAACAGCGCCACACAGAAGCCGCCGGTGAGGCGATCGAAGGCGGCCGTGAACACGTAATCGAAGCTGCTGCCGACCTTCACCTTCGGGCCGTCGGGAACAGCCTGCACCGTCTGCTGAACAGCGATCAGAGCCTTGCGGCTGATCACAGCGCTGATCCCCTGTGCGATCGCCGCGATGCACGCCAGCGTCACACCACTCGCCGCCCCGACCCGCCGGGCGGCGCCCCTCACGTAGGGGAGCAGGCCGATGACCACTCCGGCCAGGACCACCAGGCACCAGACGATCTCCTCGCCGGTGAGCCGATCGGAGAACCACACCCAGGCCAGCACGGCAGCGGCGAAGGCGGCCACGGTCTCTACCACCAGTGAGGCCAGCGGCGCCCCCAGCGGCGGCAGTGCCCGGAACATCGCCAGCCCCCCGATGCCGAACCCGATCGCCCCCGCGGTAGCGAACATCCAGTACTCGGTGCCGAGGCCCCTGCCGACGGTGAATGCCAGCACGCCGATCACACCCAGGGCAATCAGCAGCCGCAGCAGATTGGCCCTCACAAACCCGAGCAGCCGGATGGCGCGTCGGGCACAGACCGGGGTGATGCCGTAGAACAGTGCGGTGAGGCTGGCCCCGATCAACCTGCGGCACCCCGGAGCGCAGCGACGATGTCGGTGACCTTCTCCGGGGTGAGGTCGCCGTATGCCTCGTCGTTCACCAGCATCGCCGGGGCCTGGTCACACATGCCGATGCAGTTGGCCCACTCCAGCGTGAACAGTTCGTCCTCGGTTGTCTCCCCAAATGACACGCCCAGCTCGCGCTCGAGCTGATCGGCCACCGCCTGCTTGCCTGCGAACTCGCAGCTGAGCGTCCGGCACATCCGGATCACATAGCGGCCGGTTCGTCGTGTGCCGAGGAACGAGTAGAACGTGGCCACCCCATAGACCTCGACGGGTGGCACGTCCAGCCGGTCGGCGATCACCTGCATCGCCAGGTCGCCGATCTCCCGATACCGCTCGCGTAGGTCCTGCAGCACGGGGATGAGCGCATCGCGGCTCCGTCCGTGGCGCTCCACCAGAGCGTCGATCTCGTCGACCAGCTCCGCCTGTTGCGCGGTCAGCTCGGGTGGCACGGTCAGCATGCGGAATCCTCCCTCTCACGATCACCGCCGGCGGCTATGAACGTCCCCCGCGCGGTGTACTCGGTGTGCAGCAGATGGTGACTGGTGTGCCCACACGGGCCGTCCGTGAGCAGCTCCTGGTAGAGACGGAGCACCGCCGGGTTCTCGTGGCTCTTGCGTGCCCGGCCCGCCTCGCCGTAGGCGGAATCCTCGGCGTAGATGGCCCTGGCCCGTGCTGCGCGGATCTCCGGAGTCGTCGGGATCGGCTGACCGCCACCGCCGAGGCATCCTCCCTCGCACGCCATGAACTCGATGAAGTGACACTCGCTGAACTTCCCACCCGCCTTGATGTCCTCCATCACCTTGTGGGCGTTGGCGGTGCCGTGCGCCACCGCCAGCTTCAGCGTCGCTCCCCGCAGCCAGTCCCAGTTGGGAACCAGGTGCGCGATCAGCTCGGGCACCGGGCCCACCTCATCGGGGATCGTCAGCTCGACATAGCGGCACCCTTCGAAACCACGGACCGGCACGATGTCGGCGTGCTCGAACAGGCTCTCCACTTTCGTTCCGGTGACGAACTCGACGACGCTGCGCAGTGCCGCTTCCATGACGCCGCCGGTGGCCCCGAAAATCACGCCTGAACCGCTGGCGGTCCCGAACGGGTCGTCGAAATCGCTCTCGGGCATGTCCGGCAGGTGGATGCCCGCCTCTCGGATCATCTTCGCCAGTTCGCGGGTGGTCAGGGCGCAGTCGACGTCCTGGTAGCCGCTGTCGCTCATCTCGGGACGCTCGCACTCGTACTTCTTCGCCGCGCACGGCATCAACGACACGGAGACGACGTTGGCGGGATCGAGGCCGTTCGCTTCGGCGTACCAGGTCTTGATCAGCGATCCGAACATCTGCTGCGGGCTCTTGCACGTCGACACGTTCGGCAGGTACTCGGGGTAGAAGTGCTCGATGTACTTCACCCAGCCCGGGCTGCACGACGTGAACTGGGGCACCGGCTGCGAATCGTCGCCGAGCACCAGGTTCTTGTAGAGCCGCAGGATGAGCTCGGTGCCCTCCTCGATGATGGTGAGGTCGGCGGCGAAGTTGGTGTCGAAGACCCGGTCGAAGCCGCACTCCCGCAATGCCGTGTTCATGTGCCACGTCATCGGGGTGCCCGGCTCCTGGCCAAACTCCTCACCGATGGCCGACCGCGGCGCCGGGGCGGTCTGGATGACGACATGCTTGGCGGGATCCTCGATGGCGACCCACACCTCGTCGGTGGAATCGACCGCCTGGAGCGCCCCGGTCGGGCAGCGGTTGATGCACTGCCCGCAGTTGATGCAGACCACGTCGGCCAGCGGCAGGTCCAGGTAGGTGGAGATCGTGGTCCGGTCGCCGCGACCGACTACGCCGACCGCGCTCACGCCTTGCATCTCAGCGCAGGTGCGCACGCAACGCAGGCACTGGATGCACTTGTTCATGTCCCGCACGATCGAGGAGCCAATGCGGTCGATCGGCAGGGGCGGCCGGTCACTGGTGCCGAGCCGGAACGAATCCACGCCGTACTCAACAGCGAGGTCCTGCAGCTCGCAGTTGCCGTTGCGCACACAGGTGATGCAGGCGCCCTGGTGCTCGGAGAGCAGCAGGTCGATGACGTCCCTGCGGGCCCTGCGGACCCGAGAGCTGTGAGTGTGCACCTCCACCGGCGCCGTGATCGGGAAGGCGCAGCTCGCCTGGAGGTTCCGCTGCCCGGAGACCTCGACCACACAGACACGGCAGACGCCGGCCTCGGGCAGGTCCGGGTGGTGGCACAGTGTCGGGATGGTGATACCGCACTGCTGGGCGGCATCGAGGATGCTCGTCCCCAGAGGGACCCCCACCTGCCTGCCGTCGATGGTGACCTCAACTGTCCCGATGGCTGCGGTGTCTGCTCCGCCTTCGAGGGTTCCGACGCTCGTCTCAGGCGCTGCCGCATCGCGGTCGGGGCAGGAATCTTGTTTGCTCATGCTGATTCTCCTCTGCTTCCTGCGCTCAGACCGCCGCAGCGGCGCGGTCGAGGATCTCGGACCGGTGATGCTCGACGATGGACAGGAAGACGTTCGGACTGGATTGCCCCAGCCCGCACTTCGAGGCCACCTGCATCGTGCTTCCCAGGTCACACAACTCTTGGAGGTAGCCGGTGGAGCACTCCCCACGTTTCAGCATGCGGATCCCGTTCAGGATCTTGACGTTGCCCACCCGGCACGGAGTGCACTGCCCACAGGACTCGTCGACAAAGAACTCCATGAAGTTCTCGGCCACGTCCAGCAGGTCGCGGTCCGGGCCGATCACGATCACTGCACCCCCGGTTGCCACGTCCTCGTAGCAGATCCCCCGGGAGAACTCGGCGGCGGGCACGCATCGCCCGGAGGCTCCCCCGACGACGACCGCCTTGGCTTCCTCGCCACCGGCCGCTGCCAGCAGGTCCCGGATCGTGACTCCCATCGGGAACTCATACACACCCGGGCGTTCCACGTCACCCGAGATGCTCAGCAGCTTGGGACCGGTGGAGCCATCGGTGCCGATGCCCTTGAACCACTCGACGCCGTTGGCCAGGATGGCAGCCGCCCAGGCGAAGGTCTCGACGTTGTTCACCGTCGTCGGCAGCCCGTGCAGGCCGGTGCTCACCGGGAAGGGGGGACGGTTCCGCGGCTCGCCCCGCTTGCCCTCCAGGCTCTCGAGCAACGCCGTTTCCTCTCCACACACGTACGCTCCCGACCCCATGTGAATGTGGATATCGAAGTCGAAACCCTCGTTGCCCATGACGCCGGCTCCGAGCAGGTTCGCGTTCCGGCGCCGTCCCAGACATTCCTCGAGCCGGTCCCGCAGATAGGTGTACTCGGCCCGCAGGTAGACGACCCCCTCCTCCGCTCCGATGGCGTATCCGGCGATGGTCATCCCCTCGAACACCAGGTCGGGCCACTCGGACAGGATCACCCGGTCCTTGAACGTCCCGGGCTCGCCCTCGTCGGCGTTGCAGACGACGTAGCGCCGCTCGCCGGGAGCGGCCGCGGCCAGCTCCCACTTGAGACCGGTCGGGAATCCGGCGCCACCGCGGCCTTTCATCCCGGATTCCCGGATCACTTCGATCACCCGAGCCGGACCGGCCTCGATCGCCGTCCCCAGCCCCGAATCGGCCTCGATCGAGGCGAGCGTCATCGGGCCGCGTATCGTCATCTGCACCTGCTCCTTCTCGTCAGTGGCGGCATGAAGTCCAGCTGCCACGACATGGACATCTACGGGCGCCGCGAGCCCGCCGGCGGAGAAGTAGCCGTCAGGTAGTCCGCTCCCGGCCCCTGCTCCTCTTCCAGACCACCCGGCCGAACACGGGCGCGTCGCACGCGCATGGTAGCTGGCTTTTTGGGAACCCAATCTCTCCTCGGCTCGGAGGCGATCGGTGGCGCTAGTCGCCTACCGGGAGACGATTCGACCGGGCCACCGACGAATAGAAACGGCCGCTGTCCCGGACGAAGCGCTTCTGAGTCTCGTAGTCGACGCGCACGATCCCGAACCGTTTCGAATAGCCGAAGGCCCATTCGAAGTTGTCCAGCAGCGACCACTGGAAGAACCCCCGTACCGGGACTCCGCGCTCGATGGCGCGGTGCACCGCCGCCAGGTGGTCGCGGAGAAAGGCAACGCGCTTCGGATCCCGGAACGGCGGAGCATCGTCGGTGTCTCCGTAGGCAGCCCCGTTCTCGGTCACATAGAGGTTGGCGATCCCGTACTCGTGCCACAGCCACTCGAGCATCTCCAGCACACCGGCGGGATACACCTCCCATCCCATGTCCGTGAACTCGTCGCCGGGGGTGACGGCGCCCGCGTCAGGAGGCGGCAGGTCGGGGCTGCGGAAGATGTCACGGGTGTAGTAGTTGAGCCCAAAGAAATCCGTGGGTAGGGAGATGATCTCCAGGTCCCCCGGCAAGACCTCATCCTGATCCCATTCGAGCGCTTCGACGAGCAGGGCCGGGTAGCCGCGCCCGAACACCGGATCGAGCATCCAGGTGTTGCGGAGGGCGTGTTTCAGGTTCGCCGTCACCACGTCGAGGGGATGGCCCGAGGCCGGGTGGCAGGGGGCCGGATCGTTGACGAGCCCGATCCTGGCCGACGACGACTCGGCCCGGATCGCCTGCATCCCCAATCCATGTGCCAGCAGCATGTGGTGTCCGGCGGCGAGACGCTCCGCCACCGAGGAGCGCCCCGGAGCATGCACGCCGAGCTCGTAGCCGGCCAATGCCGCCACCCGGGGCTCGTTGAGGGTGACCCAGTGGCGGACCCGATCACCAAGGCGTCGCGCCACGACGGCGGCGTACCCGGCGAAGGCTTCGGCCGTCGATCGCTCCGGCCATCCCCCGACGTCCTCCAGCGCCTGGGGAAGATCGAAGTGATAGAGGGTCACGAACGGCTCGATCCCCACCTTCAGCAACTCGTCAACGAGGCGGTCGTAGAAGTCGAGGCCCTTGGAATTGACGGCGCCGCGCCCTTCCGGGATGACGCGTGACCAGGCGACCGAGAAGCGGTAGGCGCCCAGCCCCAGCTCCCGCATCAGCGCAACGTCCTCCCGCCACCGGTGGTAGTGGTCACACGCCACGTCTCCCGTGTCGCCTCCTTCGACCTTGCCGGGCTCGTGTGAGAAGCGATCCCAGATGCATGGACCGCGCCCGTCTTCGGTGACGGCACCCTCGACCTGGTAAGCGGCGGTCGCCGATCCCCAGGTGAAACCGTCGGGGAAGATCAGCTCTGTGGTCATCGATTCCACCTCACAATGTGCGCTCTCTCTGTCTTCGTGACGCGTCGGGCAACCTGACAATTCGTGACCCGCATCAGTACTCGAGTCCGAAACCGAATGGGAAGAGCGGCTCCTCCCCGCTCGTGGCAACGGCACTCAACGGGACCTGGTCGAGCGAGCGCGGCCAGGTGTATGGCAGCGTGCCGCCGAACGGCTCGTTGCCGAAGAGCACGTCGGCGACGCCACCGGCTTCTGTCCCGGGCAACCAGGCGGCCACCACCGCGTCCCACTCGTCGATACGGTCGGTGATCATCACCGGCCGGCCCGAGACGATCACCACCACCAGATTCTCGCAGCTCGCCGCCAGTGCGTCGACCACTGCCAGGTCCTCCGTTGGGAGGGCCAGGCCGACGCTGTCGCCCTGGTACTCGGCGTAGGGACGCTCCCCCACCACCCCGATGCACAGGTCGGGTTCGACGCCGGGATCCGGCGTGCCGTCCCCGTCGTAGAAGACCGTCGTGCCGGCGGGGGCGACCTCCTCGATCCCGCCGAGGATCGTCGTTCCCGGTGTGATGTCGCCGGCCCGCCCTTGCCATTCGATCGTCCATCCTCCCGACTGGATCCCGATGTCGTCGGCGGGGATCCCGGCCACGAGGATCACGTCGTCGTCGGAGCCGACGGGCAGCACGTCGTTCTCGTTCTTCAGCAGCACGAGGGACCTGCTCACCGCCTCCCGAGCGAGGGCACGGTGCTCGTCCGACCCCACCTGGTCCAGCAGCGCCGGGTCGGAGTAGGGCTCCTCGAAGAGCCCCAACTCGAGCTTGACCCGCAGGATCCGACGCACCGCGTCGTCGATGCGTTCCATGGGAACGTCGCCGTTGTCGACTGCCGAGGTGAGCGTCTCGATGAAGTTCACGTAGTCGTAGGGCACCATGTTCATGTCGATGCCGGCGTTGATGGCGGTGACGACCGCCTCGTAGTAGTCCGGGGAGATCTGGTCGATCGCCTGCCAGTCGGAGATGAGGAACCCCTCGAACCCGAGCTCGCCCTTGAGCACGTCGGTGAGGAGGTAGCGCTGGGCGTGCATCTTGGTGCCGTTCCAACTCGAGAACGATGCCATCACGATCTCGGCCCCGCTCTCGAGGGCGTCGAGGTAGGGAGCGAGGTGCACGGCGCGCAGCGTCTCCTCGTCGACTCGAGTATCGCCCCGGTCGAGCGGCCCGCCGTCGGTGGGGACGTCCCAGGTGGTGCCTCCGTCACCGACGAAGTGCTTCGGTGTGGCGGCGATAGTGAGGGGATCACCGAGATCATCACCCTGGAAGCCCGCCACGGCGGCGGCGCCGAGGGACGAGACGAGGGCAGTGTCCTCGCCGAACGCCTCATAGGCGCGCCCCCACCGGATGTCCTGAGGAACGGCGATCACGGGACCGAAGTTCCAGTGGATGCCGGTGGCGGCGACCTCGGCCGCGGTCGCCTCGCTGATGCGACGGACCAGGTCGGAGTCTCCGGCGGCGCCGAGCCCGATCTGGTGCGGGAAGATGGTCGCCCCGCGCACGTTGTTGTGACCGTGGATGGCGTCGACACCGTAGAGGAGGGGAATCCCGAGACGAGTTTTCATGGCGTACCGCTGAAACTCGTCCACCATCTCCGCCCAGGCTTCGGCGTTGTTGGTCGTCGGGTAGCCGCCGCCGCCGCTGAGCACCGAACCGATGGCGTGTTCGGTGACGTCGTCGGGGCGCATCCGGCCCTTCTCGACCTGGGTCATCTGGCCGATCTTCTCGGCCAGCGTCATGCGTGCCAGCAGGTCCTCGACCCGGTCGTCGATCGGTGCATCCGGGTCGAGATAGACGGCCGTCGCCTCCGGTGATTCCCCAACGCTGGACGTGGTCGAGCCGCCGG
>CAZMSN010000005.1:70721-80192 GCA_964569015.1 uncultured Acidimicrobiaceae bacterium
ACCCCGTACACGCTGCCAGAAGTGCCGCCAGCACCACCATCGAGACCATCGACCGCAGGACCGCTCTAAAACGCTTCGTCGCCATGTCGTGCCCCTGCTTCGGGATCGTCGCCGGAGGCCCGGGTGGCGTCGCCTTCCCGGCTTCCGGGTCACGTGATGGATCTCGCGGACAAGACCACTGTCAGTCTGACATCACCGGGCGTGAGCGTTGCAGGGTCCATCAACTCTCACGTCGCCCACGACCGCACATCCATCGAGCGAGCCTACCCGAGCGCCACTTCCACCCGCACCCGATCGCGGTCACTCGGCACCGGCACCAGATCGCCATCGAGAGGCTCGCCATCGACTTGGAGAGCCACCTCGTTCCCCGGTCCGGTGCGCCGGACCGTGATGTCGAAGGCAACGCCGCGGAACACCCGGGTGGCGGTGAAGCCGTCCCACCCGGACGGCACCACCGGTCGGAGGCGCAGCCCGTCGTGCTCGGCGCGGATGCCGAGGATCCACTGCGTGATGGCGACGTAGTTCCAGGCGGCCGTGCCGGTGAGCCACGAGTTCTTCGCCTCGCCGGGGGTCTGGGCGTCCTTCCCGGCGATCATCTGGGCGTAGACGTACGGCTCCGATCGGTGGATCTCGCTGATGTCCTCCCGCGCCGAGGGGTTGATCCGCAAGTAGTAGTCGTGTGCCAGGTCGCCGTTGCCGAGCATGGTCTCGCAGATCATGATCCATGGGTTGGTGTGGGCGAAGACCCCGGCGTTCTCCTTGTACCCGGGCGGGTAGGTGGTGATCTCGCCGAGGTTCAGGTAGTAGTGAGTGAAAGCCGGCTGGTGCAGCACGATGCCGTGCTCGGTGGCGAGACGCTCGTTGACGACCTGCATCGCCCGTGCCAGGCGACCGTCGTCGAGGCCGACGCCGGCCATGCCGCACATGCCCTGCGGCTCGACGAAGGTCTGTCCCTCGACGCATGATGAGGAGCCGACCTTGTCGCCGTGGGCGTCGTAGGCCCTCAGGAACCAGTCTCCATCCCACCCGTGGTCGTCGATGGCTTGAACCATGCGCTCGCCGGCTTCCCGGTACTCGGCCGCCTTGTCGGCGTCTCCGCGGCGCTCGGTGATCGGTCCCATCTCCTGGGCCGCCAGCACGAACATCCCGGCGATGAAGACCGACTCGGCCACGGTTCCGTCCCGGCTCTGCGTCGTCTGGAAGGACTCGCCGGGCTCATCGGAGAAGGTGTTGAGGTTGAGGCAGTCGTTCCAGTCGGCGTGTCCGATGAGCGGCAGCCCGTGCGGGCCGAGCCGATCGAGCGTGTAGCCCATGGAGCGCTGGAGGTGCTCCTCCATGGGGGCTTCCGAGCCCGGCACGTTGTCGTAGGGCACCATTTCGTCGAGCAGCGACCAGTCACCGGTCTCCTTCAGGTAGGCGGCGACGGCGAGCACCAGCCACAGCGGGTCGTCGTTGAAGCCGCTGCCGACGGCGTCGTTGCCCCGCTTGGTGAGCGGCTGGTATTGGTGGTAGGCGCCGCCGGTCTCGAGCTGGGTGGCGGCGAGGTCCACGAGCCGCTCCCGGGCCCGATCCGGGATCAGGTGCACGAACCCGAGCAGATCTTGGTTGGAGTCGCGGAATCCCATGCCGCGTCCCACCCCCGACTCGAACAGGGAGGCCGAACGGGACAGGTTGAAGGTGATCATGTTCTGGTAGGCGTTCCAGATGTTCACCATCCGGTTGGTGTGAACGTCGGGCGTGTCGACATGGAGCACGCCGAGCACTCGATCCCAGTACTCGCCCAGCTCGGCGAACTGCCGGTCGACCTCGGCCAGGTCGAGCTGGCGGGCAATGATCGGGAGCACCGACTCCTTGTTGATGGTCTGGGTGTCGGGGGGATCGAACTTGGCGTCGCGGGGGTTCTCCTGGTAGCCGAGCACGAAGATGATCCGCTTGGTCTCCCCCGGCTCGAGCGCCAGCTTCACATGGTGCGAGCCCAGCGGAGCCCACCCGATCGCCATCGAGTTGGTGGCCTCGCCCTGCTCGACCACCACAGGCCGGTCCCACCCGCGGTACTGCCCCAAGAAGAACCTGCGTTGGGTGTCGAACCCGGCCAGCTCCTCGGAGCAGCCGAAGAAGGCGAAGTGGTCGCGGCGCTCGCGGTACTCGGTCTTGTGGTAGATCACCCCGTCCACTACTTCGATCTCGGCGATGTTGAAGTTGCGCTGGAAGTTGGTGGCGTCGTCGTTGGCTTCCCACAGGGCGAACTCGATGCAGGAGAACAACGACAGCCCGGCGGCCTCGGGCCGGCGATTGGTGACCTTGACGTCCCACACCTCGAGGTTCTCGCCGACCGGCACGAAGTAGCAGGTGCTCGCCTCGATTCCGGCGTACGAGGAGCTGATCGTGGTGTAGCCGAGGCCATGGCGGCACTCGTAGGAGTCCAGGTCCGTCTGGGTGGGCTGCCACGTCGGCGACCAGAAGATGCCGTCGCGGTCGTCGCGCAGGTAGAGGTAGCGGCCGCCGGCGTCGTAGGGAACCCCGTTGTAGCGGTAGCGCGTCAGCCGCCGCAGCCTGGCGTCCTGGTAGAACGAGTAGCCCCCGGCAGTGTTCGAGATGATCCCGAAGTACGCCTCGCTCCCCAAGTAGTTGATCCAAGGCAGTGGCGTGTCCGGCTGGGTGATGACGTACTCACGCTGCTCGTCGTCGAAGTGGCCGAAGTGCATGCTCGTCTCCTGCGGGTTGGCTGGGCCCACGTCGGGCCGGACCCCATATGGGCCAACCTCAATGATGGCCGCTCACATGCGCGCCGTCGAATCATTCCCGGAATCTCTGGGAGCGCTCTCGGACATCACGACGCTACGAAGGGCGCCCCAGCAGTGATTCGATCTCGGCCGTCTGGGCAGCCGGGAGTGGACCGAAGGCGAGCGCTCCCGCGTTCTCTTCCGCCTGGGCGACGGTGCGCACGCCGGGAATCGGGATCGTGTGCTCGTTGCGGGCCCACAGCCATCCGAGCGCCCCCTGGGCCAGCGTCCTGCCCCCGGTGGTGAGGAGCTCGCGGATGGCCTCGAGGTTGTCCATGATCGGACCCTGGAAGCCGTCCTTGAACCACTCGGCCGAGCGCACGTCGTTGCCCGGGAAGACGGTGTCCTTGGCGTACTTGCCGGTGAGCAGTCCCATGCCGAGCGGGCCTCGGTTGATGCAGGCGAGGTCGAACTCGTCGCACACCGCCAGGATTCCGGGAGCGTCGTGGATCACGTTCATGTTGCACTGGATCGACACGCAGTGCTCGCCGGCGGCGAATACCCTGGCGCCCTCGGGATTGTCGGTGCTCCAGCCGTACCAGCGGACCTTGCCTGCGGCCACCAGGTCCTCCAGGGCGTCACGGACCGCGGCGGCCTTCTCCACCGGATACTCGTTGACGTGAAACTGGTAGAGGTCGATCACGTCGGTGCCGAGACGGCGCAGGCTCGCCTCGCAGTCCGCGGGGAGCTGGTCGACGACCTCGCCTTCCTCGTCGTACAGCGTGACGTCCTTGGCTGCTTCGTCGACCCGGTAGCCGAACTTGGTGGCCACCACCACCTGGTCCCGCCGGTCGGCGAAGGCTCTCGCCACGATCTCCTCCGCCCACCCGGCGCCATAGTTGGCGGCGGTGTCGAAGAAGGTGATCCCGTGATCGAAGGCAGCCTGGAGGGCCCGCACCGACACGGCGTCGTCGACCTCGCCCCAGCCGGCCGGACCGCCGCCCATGGTCCAGAGACCGCCGATGGCCCACGTGCCGACGCCCATCGCCGACACCGTGATTCCCGATCGTCCGAGTTGGCGTTCCATGATTCCTCGCTGTGCTCGCGTCTCCGATCAGCGCACATGGTACGGCGTCGTCGCCTGCGGAGGCCCTTCGAAAGCCCCCTTGGTATCGAACACACGTTCGTGAAATCGCGGAGCCGCCTGGTAACATTGGGGGATGACGCCAATCAGGAATACGCGTTTGGCCCTCCTCGCCCTGATAGTGGCCGTCCTCGTGAGTCTGGGCATGAACACCCATGGCGCAGTGCTGAGCGCTCTCCGCTTTGTCCTTCTGATGGTTGTGATCACCTGTGTCGCACTACTCCTCTGGACGTTCCCAGCAGTCCGCAACCAGCTGGCTCAGTTGCTCCGTCGTATTGACACGAAGAGGAGGAAGAAGTGGCGCACCGATTCCTACCAGGCGACGCGCCGAAACGTGAGATTGTCGCTCTCAGCACCGAAGGGTCTGGACCGGCCCATGGATCTCTCGGTTTCGTGCACCGTGAAGACGCCGACCCAGATCTGCCGATCAGAGGACGCGAGGCTGCCGCCTGTGCTCGGGCCAGCGGCCCTCGGTTTCCCAGATGACTTCGATCCAACACAATCTCTGCCACTCGCCCGAGGCCCCTACCTGGCCATTTGGAGCATCGAAGGCACGGTCATGGGCAGAACCCGGTTTCGAATCGACGAACGGGGCACCCTCGTCCTGAGTCGACGTTCTCGATTGGCAGCCCGTGTTGGATCGCTGGTCAGGACGAGTGTCCTGGGACTAGATGGCGCAGCAGGCCAAATCCACCGATCGACCTGATTCAGCGAGTGCGCACCTACCTCCGTCCACGACCATGGCTTCCCGCAGCCGTGTCGCCGGGTTAGGCATACGTAGTGCAATTGGGGCCGGACCCGCGAGGTCGTCGTAGACAGGCGGACCCTCTGGAAGCAGTCGCTCCCGGGCGACCTCTCCCCTTGGTATCGAACACACGTTCGACTACGGTAGAGCCATGGCCGCCCTCGCCGCCATCCTCCACGCCGACCTCGACGCCTTCTACGCCTCGGTCGAGCAGCTCCTCGACCCGTCGCTGCGCGCCCGGCCGATCGCCGTCGGCGGCGGGGTGTTGCTGGCCGCCTCGTACGAGGCGAAGGCTTTCGGGATGCACGGCGGCATGCCGGGCCGGCGGGCCCGGGAGCTGTGCCCGCGGCTGCGCTTCGTCGGCGGCCACTTCTCGGAGTATCAACGGCTGGGCGACCGGGTCATCGACGTGTTCCGGGACTACACGCCCGAGGTCGAGCGCATCTCGATCGACGAGGCGTTCCTCGACGTCACCGGGTCGATCCACCTCTTCGGGCCGCCCCGGTGGATCGCCGACGACATCCGACGCAGGGTGAAGGACGAGATCGGGTTGGCGGTGTCGGTCGGGTTGGCGAGGACCAAGCATCTCGCCAAGATCGCTTCCCAGGTCGCCAAGCCCGACGGCCTGGTGGTCGTCGACCCCGATCGTGAGGTCGAGTTCCTCCACCCGCTCCCCGTGGATCTCATGTGGGGCGTCGGGCCGGTCAGCAAGGCCCGCCTCGCCGAGCAGGGCATCACCACCATCGGCGACCTGGCCACCACCACCGGGCGCACCCTGGAGCGCTTCCTGGGCAGGGCGTCCGGTGCCAAGCTCGGGCTCCTGGCCTGGAACCACGATCCGCGCCCCGTCGAGGGCGGCCGGCGGGCGTCGTCGGTCAGCGCCCAATCGGCCCTCGGCCGGCGCGACGTCGACGGCGAGCTGACACGCAGGGTGCTGCGACACCTCGCCGACCGGGTCACCTTTCGGCTGCGGGCCAAGGAACGGGCCGGCCGCACCATCATGGCCCGGGTCCGCTTCGCCGATCTCCGCAGCGTCACCCGGTCGATCACCCTCCCGACCGCCGTCTCGGCGACCGCCATCGTCGCCGAGGTGGCCGAGACCCTCGTGACATCGGCGTTGGCCGACCATCCCGGCGAGAAGGCGATCTCGCTGCTGGCGATCTCGGTGTCGCACCTCGTGTACGAGCCGGCGCTCCAGCTCGAGTTGCCCCTCGGGCTCGACGACGAGGAGCGGCGCCCCGGGACACCGTTGGGTGCGGCGCGATGGGCGCTCGACCGCTCGGTCGACGCCGTCCGCCACCGCTACGGGCGGACCCCGGTCGGGTACGCCTCGGTGGCGCTGTCGGCCGAGGGCACCGTCCCGGATGCGTTTCGCGAGCTGGCCGAGCGGGAGGTCTGAGGGAGTCCGGGCCGATCCGAGGGAGCTGGAGGAGGTCGACGAGGTCGCTCTGGGTGGCGATCTGGCGCCAGGCCACAGCTCGGCGCCGTCGGTACGGAGTGAGAACGTCTGCAACCACCGCGATTGCGTCTCGTCGGCGTAGAGGCAGTTGACGAGCTCGGTCTCGTCCCAGCGGTTCCACAGGCTTGGCCAACCGGAGCGGAAGTTGCCGGGTGCCCCGCGACGCTGGTGCGTCGCTGAAGTAGTCTGGATGGTTAGTGTGGAGGGATGTCGCGGCTGATCGCTCCCCCTCTGGTCATGTCCGACGAGAAGTGTGCCGCCTTGGCGATGGCTTGTTCGGATTCGCTGAGGCGGCAGGTGGTGCAGCTCAAGGCGTTGTTGCTGACGGCTGATGGGGTGGGGACCATTTCTGTGGCCAGACCGCCAACGAGATCGTCACTAAGGTACGACGCCGCCGAACCGCCCTCACCCCCCAAACCAACTCCGCGACGCGCCACACGATCGATTGAGTCGTGATCACCGCCTGTTCATACGATGCTGGCAACCCGCTCCGCTGCTGGCGGCTCTTTCCCCGCATACTTTCGACCACATCACGTTTCAAGCGAACAGGAAACTGGAGCCCACTGGGGCAACGACAACGACTGGCATATGGATGATCCGGGTGTCCTGTCGTCATGGCATACAGCGCGCAGCAGCGACCTTCCTCGTTGCCGGAGTTGTCTTCTTTCTTGCTCGGGTTGAAGCCCATGCCCAGGACGGCTGTTCTATACCGCCGAACGAAGAATGGTCCGCTGTCGAGGCCTCAGTTTGGGAACGGCTCTGCGCCGGCCAATGGGTGGACTTCAATCGGGATAGACCCGAGCCGCTCGATCCGAGTGTCGTGAACGGATGGGATGATCAGCGAGTGGTCTCTCCCGCGTTCCTGGAGCGCCTGCTGCGCGAGCCGTACGCGACTGTCATAGGCCGGCACGGAATCCAGATGGAAGGGGCGTGGATACCCTCGACGCTTCGTCTTGACGATGCCGAAGTGCCGTTTCCGTTTCGTTGTGTGCGGTGCCGGATCGCTGGCATCAACGCTGCAAATGCAACCGTGCTCGGTCCGGTCATTCTCGAGGGTACCCGGATCGAGTCGGATCTGGTGCTTACCGGTGCTCATGTGTTTGGGGATCTAGTGCTGGGCGTCGATGCATCTGTACTCGGCACCCTCTGGGCCGAAAGGGCCACGGTGGACGGGTCCTTGCTGCTCGTGGACGGTTCGACGTTCACTGATATCATTCTGGTCGGAGCCGACATTGGCGGGGACTTTGCAGTCAGCAACGGCTGTACTGTCAACGGCGTCCTCTGGGGCGACCGGCTTAGGGTCGGAGGGGCCGTGTTCCTCCGGGACAAGTCGGAGTTCGGCGACATCAATCTGGCTGCCGACATCGGCGGCGACCTAGATGTGAGCAACGGCAGCACCGTCACTGGCGCTCTTGACGCCGACGGACTCACCATGGGCGGGTCCGTGTTCCTCGGTAGAGGGTCGACGTTCGCCAACGTCGACCTGACCAGCGCCGACATCGGTGGCATCCTAGATGTGAGCAATGGCAGCACCGTCACTGGCACCCTCGGCGCCGCCGGCACCGAGATCGCTGGGTCCGTGTTCCTCCGTAGAGGGTCGACGTTCGCCAACGTCGACCTGATCAGCGCCGACATTGGCGGCAACCTAGATGTGAGCAATGGCAGCACCGTCACTGGCACCCTCGACGCCGGCGGACTCACCATAGGCGGGTCCGTGCTTCTTAGTAACGGCTCGACGTTTGCCGACATCTACCTAGTGGGCTCGGAAATAGGCGGCGTCTTAGATGTGTGCAACGGCAGCACCGTCAACGGCGCCCTCTGGGGTGATGAGGCCACCTTCGCTCGGTCCGTGTTCCTCCTGGGAGGGTCGACGTTCGCTCATGTCTCCCTCGTGGCCACCGAGATCGGCGGCAACCTTGAGCTGAGCGGTAGCACCGTCACCACTCTCGACGCCAATGGCGTCACCGTGGCTGGGTCCGCACTCCTTGGTGACGGGTCAGGATTCGCCAGCATCAGTTTGGCGGACAGCCAGATCGGACGCGAATTGAGGCTCGTCGGTGCTCATTGGCACGGCGAAGGATCGATGGATCTGCGATTCACATCAGTGACGTCATTCTCAATGGACGATGGAGCGTCGCTGCCCGGATCACTTCAACTGGATGGGTTCTCCTACGAGCTCTGGGAGCAGCCTGATCCCAGCATCATCGGCTCCGGTTGGTTCATCGACGAGTGGCTCGGAAGACTGCCGCAGTTCACGCCGAGTGCGTACGTACAGCTTGCATCGGTGATGGAAGACTCCGGACACGTGACGATCGCAGATGACATCAGATACAGCCTCAGCGACGCCGAGCGTCATGCCGTTCCCTTGTTTCGATTGGACCGTTGGGCTCGGGACCTGTATTGGTTGGTGTCCGGCTACGGGCACAAGCCATGGAGAGTCGTTGCGTGGGTATTCTCCTTGTGGTTGATCGGAATCGCGGTGCTGCTCAAGGGGTTTCCGCGGCGTGACCCGAAGCGGAAGAGCTGGCGCTTTCGACAGGCGGCCGCATACAGCCTCCACCGGCTCCTGCCCGCAATCAAGCTCGTGCAACAGGACCAGCCTCCATACTCTTTGCTGCTCCAGGGAGCAGCAAAGTGGCAGAAGTGTTGGCTCACCCTTCACCACGTTCTGGGCTGGGTACTTGGGCTGGCCATCATCGGCTGGTTGGGCAGCTTGCTCACTTGACGCATTGCCAATGCTGGCTGAAGCCGATCCAGTAGGAAGCCCGGTCTGGATTGCGGACGCCTGCGCTCTATCGCGAAAGAGGGCCAGGAGTGGGTGATCATCAATGTGGCGAAGCCACCCAGGGTCGGTGCGAAGGGTCCGGCGTCAACTACGCCGTCCAAAGCCACAGATCTCGGGCATCGCTGGTGACTACGCTCAACCCGTTACCCAGCGCAGACTACGCGGTCTCTTTGGCCACAAGCCTGACGGACGCAGAGTCGAGTTCGTGAACCGCCAGACCGGAACTCGCCAACTGTGGAGGCATCCGCGTGATCGTTTCGGAGCCATCCGGCTGGAAGGCGCTATTGCGCCAGTCCTCCCACGCCAGTCGGTATTGCACAACGCGTGAGTCGGCCGGGTTGTCGTGACCTTCGAACATGTTCGCTCTAGATTCGACCGATGAGGCGCAGGCACACCAATGCATATGTGGTGGTTCTCGGGTAGTAGTGCTCATCACGCCGATCGCGGGGGGCCATCGAGCCACGTTGTCGGAATGCGGACGTCGCGAGTCGTATCGGGCCGAGGGCATGCTCAATCCGTCGAGGTGCCGGACGACGCTCCTACCCTCGACCGGCCCATCGCCTTCCCTCGGACGCGACCCGGCTATCCCTAGCGAAAGTCCCGGGAGCGGATCCC
>CAZMSN010000006.1:0-43613 GCA_964569015.1 uncultured Acidimicrobiaceae bacterium
TCCCTGATAAGGATGAGGCCGCTGGTTCAAATCCAGCTGGGCCCACGATCCCACCCATCCGGCGCCGGACGCGCGTGTCCCCGGGAACCGAGTTGGGGTGCGTGGAAGCCCGTTCACCGACGGGTTACTCTGTCCATATGTTGGCATTCGCCCTGTACCTCCTCCTGACCGCCGCCATCCTCGCCGTCGCCTGGTGGGCCAGGCGGCGGTCCGAAGACGTCGATGACTACTACGAGCGGGAGTGGCGAGATCCGCCGGTCTTCGACGCTGGCGGCCACCTGGGCGGCAGCCGCTTCTGAGTCCGCGCCACGTCGACGACACCACCGGCCACGGTTCGAGTTCCGCGCCGCGAGCGCTCATCGATACAAGAGCGGCTCAGCCGATCGCCGCCGACCGCTCACCTCACGCCGAGCATGGTCACATCGGCCGGAGGGTCCCGGCGAACACCTGCCAGGCGAGAGCGCTCTTGGCGAAGAGGCTGAGCAGGATGTAGACCCGCTCCCCGTAGAGGTAGTCCGCCCAGCGCCCCACCTTGCGGTATTGCAGCACCATGTTGACGGCGAACACGTTGAAGAACACGAACAGCGAGAAGAAGATCCCGTAGACGAAGCCGGGAGGACCGCCCTCAGGACCGCCAGCGCCAATCAGGGAGATGGTGATACAGATCCACGGCACGGCACCGGCGAAAACCCCGAACCAGAACGACGTCCAGTCGGTGCGTTGAGTGCTCTGGTTGTGCAACTCCATGAGCCAGCCGAACAGGATCATGGCGGCGTTCACGGCGAAGAGGGCGATCAAGGCCATCGCGTCATAGATGCCCACGAGCATGGAGATCAACACGATCATCACCGACGAGCTGAGCGAGTACTCGATCCACCGGGCGTAGTTGGCTCCCTTGCCCAGGTTGCGGGCATACCACGGGAAGACCCCGGGCGTCGAGATCACGAAGTGGGCCACGGCCGACAGGAGTAGGAACAGCGCCACCAGAGGACCCAGCTCCACCTCGAAGGCCGTGCGGTAGTTCGGTACGAGTGTCTCGGTGGCAGGGTTGTATCGCAGAAAGGAAGTCGTCACCGGCAAGGCAAAGTCGGTGCTCAGCAGGTACACCGCCACCGCCTGCGCCAGGTGCACGAACCCCATCACCACGTTGAATCGTCGCAGGCTCCGCAGTCGGTCGTCGGTCATGCTTCCTCCCGATTGTTGTCTCTGAACGATACGCGACGCCGTGATCCGGTGACACGGGGACGTCCACCGCCCGCCGCTGCGCCGCCCACGTCGACCTGGCGAGAGAGGATTCCGGCGCCTTCTTCCGGTCGAGCGAACTCGAGCGCGCGAATGTCCTCTCCGTCGACTTCGGCGGCGGCACCACCGCGGCATCGTGAGGCTTCGAGCACCGGCGCGACCCCCCTGGAATACCTACGAAATCTCCGGATCAAAGAAAGCGAAGGTATTTGCCTTGCCAAGGCGACGCCCCACCACCCAACAGCGTCTCTCCCGTGTCGACAGCGAGGTCGCCGTCCTTCACGAGCTCTTCGGCGGGCTGCCCCACCGCCTCGAGCTCGACCACGTGCTTCATGAGATCTGGCTTCTCGAAACCCACCATTCGGACCACCGGACTCATCGTCGGCGGAAGCCGTCGCTTCTCGGTATCTCCGGCGCCGGCCGTCCTCGCCGACATCACAGAGTGGACCGAGACCAGCATGCAGCCCTCGGAGGTTCCTCCGCTTCGGCGGGTGGCGCGCCAGCATACCGGCTTCGAGCGTATCCATCCGTTCACCGACGGCAACGGCCGGGTCGGGCGACTCCTGGCGAACTGGGGCCTCATCCAGGCCGGGTACCCGCCGATGGTGATCCGCCGACAGCAACGGGAGCGGTATCTCCGGGCCCTCGAGCGTGCCAACCTGGGTGACGACGCAGGTCTCGTGGAGCTGTTGGCGAGGGCGGTGAGCGAATCGATCAACAGGTTCATCCTCCCCCGCCTCGCGGGAGATGCGCGGCTCGTCCCCCTGCGCGTCCTGGCGGGGGAGAACACCTACTCCGCCCCCAACCTGCGCCAGCTCGCCATGTCAGGTCGTCTCCGCGCTGTCCGACGCGGATCGCTCTGGCTCAGCTCACAGGCCGCCCTCGAGGAGTACAAGGCCAGCCGGAGCCCTCGCGGCAGGCGTTGAGTCGACGCTATTCCTGGTCACCGCCGACTCGTAGACTCGCCCGATGCCCCGAGATCCCCTCTTCACCCGCCCTTTCGTCCTGGTCTCGCTGGCCAACCTGTTCCAGGGACTCTCGTTCTTCCTATTCATCCAGCTCCCGTCGTACCTGACGGATCTCGGCGCCGACGAGGTGCATATCGGCTTCATCGTGGCCGTCACCGCCATCGCCGCCGTCGTGGTGCGGCCCGTCATCGGCCGGGCGTTGGACACCGGTGGCCGGCGACCGGTCATTCTGTTCGGCGGCGTGCTCAACACCGTCGCCACCTGCCTCTACCTCACGATCGGATCGCTGGGTCTCTGGCTCTACGTCGTGCGCATCATCCACGGGGTCGCCGAGGCGACCATGTTCACGGCTCTGTTCACCTACGGCGCCGATGTGGTCCCCGCCACTCGCCGCACTGAGGGCCTGGCGCTGTTCGGCGTCTCCGGGCTGCTCCCCATCGCCGTCGGAGGCGTCATTGGGGATCTGATCCTCCTCTGGGCCGACTTCGACGCGCTCTTCCTGACGGCCTCCGGGTTCGGCCTGGCGGCGCTGCTGATCGCCCTCAGCCTGCCGGAACGAGCCCCCGAACTCGAGCCAGGAGTGCGTCGGGCCGGATTTGTCCGAGCCGTGGCACAGCGGAGCCTGCTTCCCATCTGGCTGGTCACCGGAACCTTCTCGCTGGTGCTCAGCGGCTACTTCACGTTCCTGCGCACCTTCGTCGACAAGACCGGAGTCGGCTCGGTTGGGCTCTTCTTCGCCACCTACGCGGGCACCGCCATCACTCTGCGGGTGCTCTTCGCTTGGATGCCCAGCCGCGTCGGGGAGAAACGGGTGCTGTTCCCCGCGTTGTTCGCCCTCGTCGCCGGCTTCGTCGTGTTGGCGGGCGCCGACAGCTCGCAACATCTCGCCGTCGCCGGCGTCTTCTGCGGAGCCGGACACGGCTACGCCTACCCGATCCTGTACGCGTTCACCGTCACCCGGGCCCCAACCGAGGACCGTGGCTCGGTCCTGGCGTTCTTCAGTTCGCTCTTCGACGTCGGGACGCTGCTGGGCGGGCCGATTCTCGGCGCAGTCATCGCCTGGTTCGGCTACACCACCATGTACCTGACGGCTGCGGTGATCCTCGCTGTCGGCGTCGTGGCCTACGGCGCCTGGGACCGCCGCTACGACCACCTCGCCGTCGCTGCCTGATCGGCCTGTCTGCGCATACACCGCCTCATCACGTAACCGCCCGATCCGGGACCACTATCACGCCCCCGGCGTCATCGGCCATGATCGCCACCTTCGCCCCGTAGTGGCGCTGGATGAGTTCCGGCGTGAGCACCTCGACGGGGCGGCCCACCGCCACCACGTGGCCCTCACTCAAGAGCAGCAGCCGATCGGCGAACTGCCCGGCGATGGTGAGGTCGTGCATGGCGCTCACCACCGTGTGTCCCCGGCGGCGCAGCCGGTCGACCATACCCATCGCCTCCTGCTGGCGGCCGATGTCGAGAGACGTGGTCGGCTCGTCGAGCAGGAGCAGCTCGGGCTCCTGGGCCAGAGCGCGCGCCAGCACCGCCCGCTGCAGCTCGCCGCCGCTCAGCGCGTCGAGCCGGCGGCCCGCCAACACCGTGAGACCCATGTCGTCGAGCACATGCCGCACCACGGCTAGGTCCTCGACTCCCTCCGCGGCGAAGTAGCCGAGGTGCGGAGTCCGCCCCAACAGCACGTAATCAACCACCGTCATCGCGGCGGGGATGACGGGGTGTTGGGGGACTAGCGCCACCGACCGCGACCATTCCCGCCGGCCGAGACGCTCCACCGACCGATCGCCCAGCGTCAAGCTCCCGGAGTTCCGCACCGTGCCCGCCAACGCCCGCAACAGCGTGGTCTTCCCCGCTCCGTTGGGGCCGATCAACCCGACCCATTCCCCCACCCCGACCTCGATGTCGACGCCGTCCAGCACGGGGCGTCCGTTGTAGGCGACGCGGATCCCTCTCCCTCGCACCATCGCCCTCACGTCGCCCCCCTTCCGCCGGTGCGGAGCACGATCGCGAAGAAGGGAGCTCCCACGAACGCGGTGACCACGCCGATCGGGAGCTCGGCTGGTGCGATCACCGTACGTGCCAGCAGATCGGCGACGATAAGGAACCCGGCTCCGGCCACCATCGACAACACCACGAGACGCCGGTAGCTCGGCCCCACCAGCAGCCGGAGCAGGTGCGGCACCACGATGCCGACGAAGCCGATGAGGCCGCTCACCGAGACCGCGGCTGCGGTCCCCAGCGTGGCAGCGAGCACGATGACGATCCGGACCCGTGGAACGTGCACCCCGAGGGTGGCGGCCTCGTCCTCGCCCACGGCGAGCACGTCGAGGTGGCGGCGATGGGCAACGAGCACCGCGGCTGTGACCAGGAAGAACGGGGCGACCACCCACACCTCGCCCCACCCCACCGTCGCCAGGCGACCCAGGATCCAGGTGAAGACCTCCTGCACCGTGTCCGACGACCGCTGCTGGACGTAGGTCTGTACCGCCGCGAAGAACGCGGCCACCGCCACCCCGGCGAGGATCAGCGTATTGGTGCTCCGCCGCGACCCGATGCCGCCGAGGGTGTAGGTGAGCACGACCGCCACTACCCCGCCGGCGAACGCCGCGATCGGGAGCACCGCGCCACCACTCGCCCCGACCACGATGGCGATGGTGGCGCCGAGGCCAGCCCCGCCGGCGACCCCCAGCAGGTAGGGGTCGGCGAGGGGATTACGGAACACTCCCTGATACGCCGCCCCCGCCACCGCTAGGGTCCCCCCGACGAGACCAGCCAGCACGACCCGGGGAAGCCGGATCTCCCAGAGGATCGCCGCCTGCCGCTCCCCCAACCCGGAATCGATCGAGATGCCAGGGATACGGTCGAGCATCTCCCGCAGCAGCGACCCGGCCGGCAGCGACACCGCCCCGAAGGCGACGCCGGCGAGCACTGCCAGGCACAGGCCGCCGACCGCCGCCAGCAGCAGACCGGGTCGGAGGGCACTGGGTCGGAGCGGCGTGGTCATCTCATCCCATCTCGGTGATGCCGTCGGCGATGGCCCGCAGCAGGTCGCCGATGCGTGGGCCCCAGCGGCCGGCGACGTCGGGATCGACGACGATCACCCGCCCCACCTGCACCGCCGTCATCGTGTTCCACCCGTCCCGGGCGGCGACGGTCGACAGGTCCTCGCCGTCGGCGGCGAGGATGATCACGTCAGGGTCAGCGTCCACGATGAACTCCGGGGTGAGCTGCGGGAAGCCGGAGCCGAAGTCGTCGGGCGCCGCGTCCGCGATGCTCTCCATCCCAAGCAGGCCGAGGACACGGCCGATGAACGTCGACGAGTTCGGTGTGTAGAAGCTGAAGGGATCGGTCTCGTAGTAGTACCGGAGCCCGGTCCCGGCACCGCCGAAATCGGCCGTGATCTCCTTCAGCTCGGTCTCGAGATCGGCAACGAGCGCCTCGGCCTCCTCGGAGCGCCCGGTGGCGGCGCCCAAGGTCACGATCTGGTCGTAGGTGTCGTCGATCGTCAGGGCCGTCGGGAACAACAGGGTCGGGATGCCGACCGCCTCCAGGGCGGCCACGGCATCTCCCGGGTCGTAGCTGAGGACCACCAGGTCCGGGTCGAGGGCGATGACCGCCTCCACGTTGAGGTTGAAGGCATCGATCTTGGTGAGGGCATCCGCCGCCGGGGGGTAGTTCGAGTTCAGGTCGCCAGCGAACACCGTGTCGCCGGCGCCGATGGCGAACAGCATCTCAACGTGGGTGGCCGACAGCGCCGCGATGTGGCTCGGGGGCGCCACGATCGTCGCCGGACCGGCAGCGCTCGCCAGCGTCACCGGGAACGTCGACTCCGTAGGTGCCGTCGTCGTGGGAATGGTCGTTGTCGTGGTGGTCGCGGCGCCGCCGCAGGCGGCGAGCACGAGCGCAAACACCGGAATCATGGTGCGAAGGGAAGGTCTCACGGTACGGAACGCTCCTCTCTCTTCGGAGGAGGTCCGTGCTGTGGCTGCGAGGTCTGCCCCTCCTCCGAGAGCGCGCTCACCGCCACCTGGAGAGGCGACCTGGCTCGTCCCCGAAGGGCTTCACAGTTGCGGGACAGCGCCGGATTCGCACCGGACTTCGCTCTTCACGCGGCGTCCCGATCGGCGATCGGGAACCGGGCCCGATCCTAGCCGCGGCCCCACGTCGCGGCGACCCAGGCCCGCCCACCCGAGGCCCGGAGCTTCACTAACCTGGACATATGAAAACCCGCAACTGGATGCTCGCCCTTCTCGCCGCCGCGGTGGCAGCCGCCATCGCGAGGCGTCCCGTCAGGCAGCCCACGGTGGAGGGCAACTGGCGGCCTGCCGACCCACAGCCCTCTTCCCGCTGATCGTGCGGATAGCACTTCACCACATCTCCGAAGTCGGCGTCCGCGCCGGCAGGATCCTGCTCGCCGAACGCGACCTCGAGATGCTCGGGCTGGTCGACCGGGATCCGCAGCCTCCCGACGATCGCATCGAGCGAGTCTCCGACCTTCCCTCGTATCAGGTGCTCGGGAGCGACGACACCTCACCCGAGATCCGAGTAGAGGCAGCTCTCGTCGCCGGCATCGATTGTGTGCTCTGGGTCGACGCCGACCGGCTGATGGCTCGCTACGGCGCCGACTTCGCGCGCCGTGGGGTGACCCTGCTCGCAGGATGCAACCTCGGCACGGGCGTTGCCCCCGCGCTCGCCTCGCATGAGGCGGCACGTGCCACGAGCATGCTCAACACCACGATCGCCTGGACGGAGCCGGGGACGCCCCGGCGCCGCGGAGAGCCCATCCCGTTCCCGGATCCCATCGGAGCACGCTGGGCGCGGCCCCACCACACCGACATGGCCGATCAGGCGTTCGTCGCCCCCGTCTCCGGTCAGTGGGCCGGCGCCATGGCTCGCGTCACCGGAGCCGGCGAGGACGGCGACACCACTCGCATCGTGGGCGTCGCCGACCTGGCGCCTCACCTCGAGGCCCTGGCTTTCGCCGCCGGGCTGCTCGCCGTCACTGCATACCCGCCGGGCGCCCACCGCCCTGCCGTCGCCGACGAGTACCTCGCCCGGGCGCTCGGTGCGGGGCTCACGGTCGCGTCCTACTCGATGGCCACCGAAGGCTGACGGCGCGCCGGCACCCGGACAGATCCGACCTGGATCGAAGCCGCCGCGAAGGCTCAGTCGCCGTCGGCTGCCTGGCTCGCCGCGGCGGCTCGGCTCGCGGCAGCCTCCTGCTGCTGCGTTGCCACCCCGGTCGCCTGGGGTGCCCGGTGCAGCGCCGGCCGTACCCGGGCCGCGACTGCCGGGGCGGCAGCAGCGACGTTGAAGGTCTCCTCGAGAACCGTCACCTCGATACCGCCGACCATGTCGGAGATGAGGTTGTAGACGATGGCCGCCAACGTCATGAAACCGGTCATCACGACCACCCCGATGACCGTCAGCAGCGCCACGATCCGGAAGTACAGCGCCCCATCGATGGTGATCGTCAACGTGAGGCTCTCGAACAGCTCGACGATCCTGTCGGGGATGCCCCGCTGCAGCACGATCGACCACATGACCCACGTGCCCAGCACGAACACCAGTCCCACGATTGCGTTGAACACGAGAGATGCTTTGAGGACGGTCCACGGGTCGATCTTGCGAATCACCCGCCGTACCCGGCGTACTGCCATCACAGGCTCCTTGGGAATTCCGGGAGTGTACCCCCGGTGCGGCGCCAAGCGGCGCCACCCTCTCTGAACGCCCCAACCCCGGGTGCAGGTTCCCGGATCACTCCTGGTCCTCCTTTGGGACCGGCGCCGCCGCCGAGAGCTGCGCTCCATTCTCCAGGTTGATCACCCGCACTCCGGTGGAGTCGCGCCGCTGGCGACTGATCGTGTCGACCGCCTGGCGAATGACGATCCCGTCGGACGAGATGACGAAGACCTCGTCGCCTTGCGACACCGCTCGCGCCACCACGAGAGTCCCCCGAACCCTGGTGAGCTTCATCGCCTTCACCCCGATGCCGCCGCGTGCCTGCCTACGGAACTCCGACATGCGGGTGCGCTTCCCGTAGCCGCCCGAGCTGAGGAGCAGCAGGTCGTCGCCGTCGTCGACACACGTGCCTGCCACCACCTCGTCGCCTGCACGAAGCCTGATGCCGCGCACGCCCCGGGTGTCCCGGCCCATCGGCCGCACGTCCTTCTCGTCGAAGCGTATCCCCAGCGCGTTCTTCGTGATCATGATGAGATCCGTGTCGCCGCCGGTGGCGCGTACCGCCACCACCTCGTCCCCCTCCTGGAGATTGATCGCCACCAGCACCTGGTTGCGCGAGTCGTAGTCCGTGAATCGAGTCTTCTTCACCTGCCCCAGCTTGGTGAACGCAACCAGGTAGCGCGACGTCTCGTAGTCGCGGGTGTCGATGATGGCCTCCACGCGCTCGTCGGGCCCCATCGGGAGCACCGACTGGACCAACGACCCCTTGGCGGTGCGGTCCTGCCGGGGGATCTGATGCGCTCGGGCCCGGTAGACCTTGCCCAGGTTGGTGAAGAACAGGAGATATGCGTGCGCCGAGGTGTGCAGCACGTGGGTGATGACGTCGTCCTCGCGAAGCTGGGCACCTCGCACCCCGCGTCCCCCGCGTCCCTGGGTGCGGTACGTCCGGGCGAGTACCGACTTGACGTACCCGGCGTTGCTGACGGTGATGACCAGCTCCTCGTCGGCGATCAGGTCCTCGAGGGAGAGATCGCCCTCATCGGGGATGATCCGACTGCGCCGGGCATCACCGTATTTCTCCTTCACCGCCGTCAGCTCCTCGGCCACCAGCGCCCGCCGCTTCCCTTCATCGGCCAGGATCTCGTTCAGCTCGGCGATGAGCGCCTGGAGGTCGTCATACTCCTGGCGCAGCTTGTCGGTCTCGAGCGCGGTCAGTCTCCGTAGTGGCATGTCGAGAATGTGATTCGCCTGGATCTCGCTCAGCGAGAAGCGTTCCATGAGGGTCCTGCGTGCGGTTTCCACGTCCGCCGAGCCACGGATGATCTGCACGACCTCGTCGATGTTGTCGAGTGCGATGAGGAGCCCCTGCACGATGTGGGCGCGATCCTCCGCTCTCTGGAGACGGAATCGGCTGCGTCGTTCAACGACGTCGAGCTGGTGATCGATGTAGTGGCGCACCAGCTGCTCGAGGCCGAGGGTGCGCGGTACCCCGTCGACCAACGCTACCGCGTTCACGCCAAAGGTCTCCTCGAGTTGGGTGTGCTTGAAGAGCTGGTTGAGGATGACTTGCGCGTTGCCGTCGCGCTTGAGTTCGATGACGAGCCGAATGCCGTCGCGACTCGACTCGTTGCGAAGATCCGCGATGCCGGTGAGGACCTTCTCCTTCACCAGATCGGCGATCTTGGTCATGATCCTGTCGACGCTCACCTGGTACGGGATCTCGGTGACGACGATGGCGAGCCGGTTCTTCCTCACCTCGACGATGTCGGTGACCGCCCTCATCCGCACCGAGCCGCGGCCGGTGAGCAGCGCATCCTTGACTCCTCGATTGCCCAGGATGTAGGCACCGGTGGGGAAATCCGGCCCTTGCACGAACTCACACAGATCCTCGGCGGTGGCATCGGGATGGTCGATGGCGTACAGGACCGCATCGCACACCTCCGCAAGATTGTGCGGAGGGATGTTGGTGGCCATTCCAACGGCGATGCCGGTCGAGCCGTTCACGAGCAGGTTCGGGAACCGGGCCGGCAACACGGTCGGCTCCTGCCGCTCTCCCGAGTAGTTGTCGATGAAATCGACCGTGTCCTCGTCGATGCCATCGAGGAGATGAAGCGCCATCGGCGCCATTCGGGTCTCCGTGTACCGCATCGCCGCCGGTGGGTCGTCCACCGTCCCGAAATTGCCCTGCGGCTGCACCAGCGGGTAGCGGGAAGCGAAATCCTGTCCCAATCGGACCAGGGCGTCATAGATGGCGTCGTTCGAGTGGGGGTGGAACCAACCCATGACGTCGCCGATGACGCGGGCGCACTTCCGGAACGGCGTGCCCGGACGAATACCCGAGTCGTACATCGAGAACAGGATCCGCCGGTGCACCGGCTTGAGCCCGTCCCTCACGTCGGGGAGCGCCCGCGCCACGATGACGGACATGGCGTACTCGAGGAACGAGTCCTCCATCTCCTGCTCGATGTCGATCGGGCGGACACGGTCGGTTTCTGGATTGGCCATCTCTCGCTCTCAGGTGATCGGGTCAGATATCGAGGAAACGGACGTCCTTGGCGTTCTGCTGGATGAAGTGCCGCCTCGCGCTCACGTCGTTGCCCATCAGGGTGGCGAACACCTCCTCGGCACGGAACTCGTCCTCGAGGCGAACCTGGAGGAGCTGCCGTTTCGCCGGGTCCATCGTCGTTGCCCAGAGCTGGTCGGCGTTCATCTCCCCGAGGCCCTTGAAACGCTGCACGTTGACCTTGCGGCCGTTGAACTCAGCTTTGACTTCCTCGAGATTGGCGTCGTTGTAGGCCCACCTCGTCTTGCCGCCGCCCCGCACCGAGTACAGCGGCGGTTGGGCGATGTAGACGTAGCCAGCTTCGATGAGTTCCACCATGTGCCGGAAGAAGAACGTGAGCAGCAGCGTGCGGATGTGGGCCCCGTCCACATCCGCGTCGGTGAGGATGACGACGTTCTGGTATCGGGCCTTGGCGATGTCCATCTCCTCCCCGATCCCGGTACCGACCGCGGTGAT
This sequence comes from uncultured Acidimicrobiaceae bacterium, assembly GCA_964569015.1. Classification (GTDB taxonomy): domain Bacteria; phylum Actinomycetota; class Acidimicrobiia; order Spongiisociales; family UBA5794; genus CAYQEC01. Next base: position 10,918 of record CAZMSN010000006.1, read on the forward strand.
CAGGGATTGGATCTCGTTGTTCTGGAGAACCCGGGCGAGGCGGTTCTTCTCGACGTTGATGATCTTGCCGCGAATCGGGAGGATCGCCTGGAACTCCGAATCGCGCGCCTGCTTGGCCGAGCCGCCGGCCGAGTCGCCCTCGACGATGTACAGCTCACTCACGACCGGGTCCTTGGAGGAGCAGTCGGCGAGCTTGCCCGGAAGGCCCGACGACTCCAGCAAGCTCTTGCGCCGCGTCAGGTCACGTGCCTGGCGGGCCGCCATCCGAGCCTTGGCGGCGTTCCCCGCCTTCTCGATGATCCGGCGGGCGTCCCCCGGGTTCCGCTCCAGCCACTCCGGCAGGAGCTGGTTCATCGCCTTCTCGACGAACGAGCGGATCTCGGTGTTACCGAGCTTCGTCTTGGTCTGCCCCTCGAACTGGGGCTGACGCACCTTCACCGAGACGACCCCGGTGAGGCCCTCACGGACATCCTCCCCCACCAGGTTGCCGTCCTTGTCCTTGAGGATGTTGCGTCCTCGGGCGAAATCGTTGATCGCCCTCGTCAGCGCCTTACGGAAGCCTTCCTCGTGGGTCCCGCCCTCGTGGGTGTTGATGTTGTTGGCGAAACTGAGCACGGTCTCGGTGTAGCCAGCCGTCCATTGCAGCGCGACGGCGACCTCGGAATCCTCGGAGGCGTCCTCGAAGTAGGCCACCTGCTTGTGAATCGGCTCCCGAGAAGCATTGAGATGCCGCACAAAGTCGATCAGTCCTCCCTTGTACCGGAAGGTCTGCTCGGCGGGCTCAGGGCCCCGTTCGTCTCGGAAACGGATCTCGACGCCGCGATTGAGGAACGCCATCTCTCGCAGCCTGCTGGTCACGGTGTCCGCGCTGTAGGCAGTGGTCTCGGAAAAGATCTCCGGGTCGGCCCAGAACGTCACCTCGGTGCTGGTTCTCTTCGCCGCCTTGCCCTTCTTCAGCGGTCCCGCCGCCAGCCCGTACTCGAAGGGCTGTGACCACTGGAACCCGTCACGCACCACCGTCACCTCGAGCCGCTTCGAGAGGGCGTTCACCACCGACACCCCGACACCGTGCAAGCCACCGGACACCGTGTATGCGCCCGACTCGAACTTGCCCCCGGCGTGCAGTGTCGTGAGCACCGTCGTCAGGGCCGGGAGCTTCGTCTTGACGTGCTTGTCCACGGGGATGCCCCGGCCGTTGTCATACACCCGCACGCCGCCGTTGGCCAGCAAGGTGATGTCGATCCGGGTGCAGAAGCCGGCCATCGCCTCGTCAACCGCATTATCCAGAACTTCCCATATGAGGTGGTGCAGGCCGGTCGGCCCGGTCGAGCCGATATACATCGCAGGCCGGCGACGGACCGCTTCGAGGCCCTCGAGGACGGTGATGTCCTTGGCGTCGTAGGACGCGTTTGACGAGCGCTTCGATCTACTCACAGAACTCCTCGATGTTGGCGAATCCGGGTGATCCGGCCGTGACTGACAGTGATGTCATTATAGCGAAAACCCTTGGTGAACCGCCGATATTCGACCTCACGACGCCTCGTCAGGCCGTGCCCCGCGCACCCCTGTCTTGAGGCGCACCGAATCGATCACTCCCCCACCGAGTGCTTCGTCGAGACGACGCTGTAACCCCGGGATATCGAAGCGTAGACGCGACGCCGTCAGCCCGTCCGCCACCTCCACAACGAGCACCCCCTGCTCGAGACGCGCCGGCTTCGCCTGCTCGATCCACACCTCGCCCGCGACCCGCGGCCAGACCTCGAACACACTCAGGATCGAGGGACCGCCACCCACGCCGACTTTGGCGAGCACACCGTCGAGGACCTCGCCGACCGTCCGCATCTGTCGCGATCGGACCTCTCCGTCGTGGTCGGTCATGTCACCCGGCCGCCTTCCACAGTCCACCGTCTCCCTTCGATCTCCACCTCATCATCTCGCGCCGATGTGACAAAGACCTGGCCGCCGGGAAGCAACTCCATGACCCCCGATACCCGGGACAAATCCAGCTCGGAGAAGACGTCGTCGAGCAACAGGATGGGAGGGATGCCGTGGTGCGCTTCGAGCAACCGGTAGGCGGCGACGCGAAGGCTGAGGGCGACCGATCGCTGCTCGCCCTGGCTCGCCTGTGACCGTACCGGCATGCCGTCGAGTAGGAACCCGGGCTCGTCTCGATGAGGCCCCGCCGTGGTGGTGCGCTGCTCCATGTCCCGGGCCCGACAGCCCACCAGCGCGGCAGCGAGTGCCTCGGCGTACTCCCCGGAAGTCGGCGCCTTGTCTTCCATGATGGGCGACGCCCCCGCCCAGGCCGCCCCATATGTCGGCTGCAGGGACCCACCACCATGGCCCACCTTCCGGTAGGCGCTCTCGAGACGGGGCACGAGACGCCCCAGCAGCGCTAACCGGTTCACCAAGACCTTTCCGGCGGCGTCGGCCAGCCGCCGGTCCCAGGCTTCGAGCGTCAACGGGTCCGTTGCCCTTCCCTCCCGCCGTAGCAGGGCATTGCGCTGGCGCAGCGCCCGGTCGTACTCCGCCCGATCCGCCCCTACGGTCGGCGAGAGCTGCGCACCGAGATCATCCAGGTAGTCGCGCCTCAGCGCCGGCCCTCTCTTGACGAGATCGAGATCGTCGGGCAGGAATCCCACGACGGGCACGGCGGCCGCGACGTCAGAATGGCGCTTGGGTCGCTTCCCGTTGAGTAGCACGGTGCGACGGCCTTCCACCCGGAGCTGGACCTCGACACGGAGGTCACGGGCATCACGGCCGAAACCACCGCGAGCGATCGCCTCAGAAGCGCCCTCACGGACCAGGGCACCGTCGGGCGTGTGGCGAAAGGATCGAAGCGTCGAGAGGTACCCGATCGCCTCCAACACGTTGGTCTTGCCCGATCCGTTGGCGCCAACGAGAACGTTCACGCCCGGAGAAGGCTCGAAACGAAGATCCCCGTATGATCGATAATCCCGGAGTTCGAGCCAATCGAGGTGCACGATGCCCCCGCTATAGGCGAACGGGCATCAACAAGTAGCGAAAGGCCTCGTCGCCGATGCCGTACAGCAACCCCGGCTTCAGACCGTCACTCGTCTCGAGCACGACCTCGTCGGATTCCACTGCGTTGACGCCATCGGTCAGGTAGCGCGTGTTGAAGGCGATGACGATCTCGTCTCCCGAGTACTCCCCTGCCAGGTGCTCGGTCTCCTCGCCGACCTCCTGACGCGTCACGCTCAGCTCCACGCCTCCCTTGTGCAGGCTCATTCGTACGGGAATGTGATCCTCAGCAACGAGCGACGCCCTCCCGACAGCCTCCAACAAGCCTTCCTTGCTGACCGTCAATCGGTTCGGATATGACTCGGGCAGCAACTGGCGGTAGTTCGGATAGGTGCTCTCGATGACGCGCACCGTGAGGACGCCCCGATCGGATGCGAAGACCGCCTCCCGCTCATCGAACGCCATGGTGACCTTCGGTTGACCGATCGTGCGTCCTAGCTCTCGCAGAGCTCGGTAGGGGACGAGTGTCGTCGCCGGAGGCGCCACATCCGGAAGATCACACACTGCCAGACGATATGAATCGGTAGCAACGAGGCGCAATCCCTCGTCGCCTGCCTCGAACAGAATGCCTGTCAGCGTCGGCCGCCCTTCATCGGAAGACGCGGCGATACCCACCTGTGCCAGTGCCTTCGCAACTCGCTCTCCGTCGATCTCGATCCCACCGCCAGTGGGTCCCTCGCCGAGCTGCGGAAAGTCATCCACACTCATCTCGCGGAGGCGAAACCGGGGTCCATTACCCGTGATCTCAACCTCACCATCGGCCGCGGTCACCGCTACCGCGCCCGCCGGCAGGCGCCGCACCGCATCAGCGGCCAACTTGCCCGGCACAACCGTTCTTCCCTCTTCCATGACTTCCACATCGAGAAAGGTCTTGATCGTCACCTCGGTGTCGGTGCCGGTCACGGTCAATCTGGTCCCTGTCACTTCACACAACAAGCCCTGGAGAACCGGCAACGCCGACCGGGCTCCCACCGCGCGACCGGCACGGGCCAGGACATCAGCCAGATCATCTCTCTCGGCTCTGATACGCACAGTTCCTATCCCTCTGCTCTTGTCGATATCTGATCAAACAGTAGCGGTAGTAGTAGGCCCTGTGGATTGGGGAGAAGTCGCGAACAGCCTGGTGGGAGAGTGGTTCGCTGTCCACACGGGATGAGGAAAGGTCGTGTGTTCTCCCCGGGAAGAACAGTCGGAGGTGGAGTGGTTGGGGACAAGATCAGGTTCTCCTCAGGTCCTGGGACAAAGACGTGACTTTCTGATAGACCTCAACATCACTCTGCATCAGTGTCTTGATCTTCTCGACTGCATGCAAGACGGTGGTGTGATCTCGACCTCCGAAGGCGGCGCCGATTTTGGGGAGTGAGAGATCGGTGTGCTCCCGACAGAGGTACATCGCGATCTGGCGGTAGCGGGCCAGGGGCTGGCGCCGGCTGGGGCCGAGGAGGTCCCGTCGCATGAAAGCGCCTGCCATGGATACACGTTCAATGATGTCGTTGGCGTTCACGGGACGGCTGTTGGCGGTCGGCGTCAGGTCACGAAGGACTTCTTGGGCCATTTCCAGGGAGATGGTCTCGTGGGTGAGAGCGGCGTAGGCAGTCACTCGGGTGAGTGCTCCTTCGAGTTCGCGAATGTTCTCCAGTACGTTCTCCGCGATGAAGGTGAGGACGTCTGGCGGCACCGGCAGCGGTGCGAACTCGGCATTCTTGCGAAGGATCGCCAGACGGGTCTCGACGTCAGGGGGCTGAATATCGGTGAGGAGGCCCCACTCGAAGCGGCTTCGCAGCCGATCCTCCAGTGACGACAGATGCTTGGGGTGGCGGTCGGAGCTGATCACGAGTTGCCTGCCGGCTTCGTACAGGCTGTTGAACGTGTGGAAGAACTCCTCGAGGATCTGCTCCTTCCCCTCGAAGAACTGAACATCGTCGAGGAGCAGGAGATCGGTTGTCCGGTAGCGGTCCTTGAACGCGTCCATCCGCTTGCGGCGAATGCCGTTGATGAACTCGTTGAAGAACTGCTCGGACGACACGTAGCGCACGATCGAACGGGGCTCGAAGTCGCGACGGAAGCGCCCGACTGCATGGAGGAGGTGGGTCTTGCCGAGGCCGGCATCGGCGTAGAGGAACAGCGGGTTGTAGTGACTTCCCGGCTGCTCGGCAACCGCCATCGAGGCGGCGTAGGCGAAGCGGTTCGACGGGCCGACGACGAAGTTGTCGAATGTGTACTTGGTCGTGACGGGTTGCGCCAGCGAATCGTCGTCCGTCGTCGGGGGAGCACCTTGTGAGGCCGGGTCGTCCGTCGTGGGAAGGGAGGGGGCCGGCTGCTGCGGCGGCTCGCTGATCCGGAGCAGGACGGGAGTCTCGGCACCGAAGACGGCCGCGGCTGCTTCTCGGATCACGTCGAGGTGTCGGTCACGAACCCAGCGCAGATGGAAGTCCGACGGCGCCTGCAAGATCAGTGAGCCGTCACAGACCTCGAGCTGGAGCGGAGAGATCCAAGTCTTCCAGGCAACGGGGCTGACCCGATCCTGGACTTGGGCGGTGAACGCGTCACAGGGGGAGGACGCAGTTTGTGGTTCGACTGATGCCATGTCTCGTGTCATCGATTGGCGGCTGTTTCTGTATCCACACACCTATCCACACCTTGTGGAGAAGCGTCTGCAGTCGCAGCCGCGGGTGCGTCCGTTCCTACCGGGGAAGCGGCGGGTTGAACCGCCAAGGCTCGGTGAGTATATGAAGCGCCGGACAGCCTCGGCAAGAGTGCCAAAACGCGCGCTGCGGTGGTCCGGCGCTTTGTGCGGGATAGGGCGAAAATGCAGACAGGTCAAGGGTTTTCGGAGCAGCAGCAGCGGCCGGATCGGGTGCCGAGACATGGCTGATGCCTATCGCGAGGCCTTATTCTTTCTTTCGCGGGTGACGCGGACTTTTCGCGCCGTTGCGGTTTGACCGGTGCCGGGTCGGCTCGACCGGGGGCGAGCGCCGGTCATGGGGCCCGCGGCTTTGACAATGCTCGGATGCGGTCCGTAACCTGTCCCGCCGTACCGCTACTTCGGTTCCTGGACTCCTTCTCATGAAACGCACCTATCAGCCGAACGTGCGCCGGCGGAAGCGAAAGCATGGCTTTCGTCTCCGGATGCGGACGCGCGCCGGACGCTCCCTCATCAAGCGCCGCCGTGGCAAAGGCCGGCAGCGACTCACCGCGTAGGGTGCGCCCCTATCGTCCGCTGCGGGGGCGTGGTGCGTTTACCCGGGTCTACCGGGTCGGCAGGCGAATCCGCCGGGGTGACGTGACCGTAGTCACGTCCTCGGAGGGCGCAGGCCTTCCCCTGGTGGGGCTGGTGGCAGGGAAACGGGTCGGAAACGCGGTCGAGCGAAACCGGGCGAAGCGCCGGATGCGGGAAGCGATGGCGCGGGTTCCGCTCGAGCACGATACGGTCTACGTCGTGATCGCCGGTCCCGGCGTGAACGAGGCCGACTTCGATCGGCTTGTCGATTGGCTGCAAGAGGCAAGCGACGCAGGGTCGGCCGACGCCGGCGAGGAGGATGCGTGAGAGAGAACGAGACACGGGGGCGACCGTACCAGGTGTCGTGGTGGGCGCTGGGGGTGATTGGGCTGTACCGGAGATTCGTGTCACCCCTGCTGGGCGACAATTGCCGGTATTACCCATCGTGCTCGGCGTACGCGGAGGAAGCGATCAGGGAACACGGCCTTTCTGGAGGAATCTGGATGGCCGTACGGCGGATTGCACGCTGCCACCCGTGGCATGAGGGGGGCTTCGACCCGGTGCCGGAATCGCGGCGGCGGCGCGGTAGCGAAGCGGGGGAGGCCGCATGAACCCCTGGACGTTGCTACTCAAGGCCCTCGGGAACACGATGGCCTTCTTCTATTCGATCATTCCAAGTTATGGATTCGCGATCATCATGTTGACGATCGTGGTGAGCATTCTGCTGTTCCCGCTCACGCTGAAGCAGACCCGGTCGATGAAGGCGATGCAGGAGATCCAGCCGGAGATCAAGCGGATCCAGGCGGAGTACAAGGCGGATCGTGAGGAGCTCAACAAGCAGCTCCTCGCGTTCTACAAGGAGAAGAACATCAACCCGGCGGCCGGGTGCCTGCCTCTGATAGTTCAGATGCCGATCTGGTTCGCGCTGTTCCGGGTGCTGCGAATCGGGATCGAGAACGGCGCTTTGACCCAGGACTACATCCCGGCGTCGTCGAAGCTGGCGGCGGCGATGATCGAGGGGAAGACGAGCTTCCTCGGGATGGATCTGTTGGTCTCTCCCAACCGGGCTGCGACCGAAGGCTGGGTCAACGCGATCCCCTACGTCATCCTGGTGGCGCTGGTGGTCGTGACCGGCCTCGTGCAGACGTGGCAGATGACGCGACGTCGCAAGAGCCAGGACAAGGGGGACAAGGAAGAGTCGAAGCAGGCGCAGCAGATGCAGAAGGTGACCAAGTTCATGCCCTTGCTGTTGGGTGTGTTCTCGTGGGGTTTCCCGACGGGGCTGGTGGTGTACTTCGTGACCTCGAACTTGTTCCGGATCGGCCAGCAGGCGTTCATCTTCCGGATCGATGACGACGGCGACGAGTCGGGGCGGAAGGCCAAGCGCGGCGGGCCCGACAAATTGGGTGAGGGTACGGATGAGGTCGAGTCTCCCGAACCGCCGCAGCGCTCACCGCATGCAAGCAAGAAGCGCAAGAGGCGCAGGAGGTAGCCGAGTGATGAACTGGGTGGAGGCGGTCGGAAAGACGGTGGACGAAGCTATCGCCGAAGCCATGAAGGCCCTGAACGTGGAGTCGGACAGAGACGTGGACGTCGAAGTGTTGCAGGAGCCGAAGCCGGGCTTCTTGGGGCTGGGCGGCAGAGAGGCGTTGGTGCGGGTGACGGCGAAGCCCCGCTCGAAGCGTCGCCGGCGTCGTCGGTCAGCGGGATCTGAGGGGGCGAAGGCGCCGAAGGGGGACAAGAGGGGTGAGAAGAAGCAAGCCGACGAGGGGGGCGCTGCCAAGAAGGGCAGAAAAGAGCGGCACGAGGGGGGCGCTGCCAAGAAGGGCAGAAAAGAGCGGCACGAGGGGCACGATGTGCGCGAGGATGAACGGAAGTCGCGCAACGACAGGCCGAAGAAGGCACGCGAGGGCACGAAAGACAGAGGCGGGAAGATGCAGAGCGGGTCGTCGGAAACCATGGAGGGCGTTGACATCGAGCAGCAGGCAGGTGTAGCGAAGGAATTCGTTGAGGGGCTCATCGGTGCGTTCGGGCTGGAAGGTGCGGTCGCGACTCGGATTGATGAGGACATCCTCTACGTGGACATCACGGGAGAGCAGACGGAGGCGTTGATTGGACCGCGCGGGTCTGTGATGCAGGCGATCCTCGAGTTGACGCGCACCGTGATACAACGGAAGACTTTCGGGGCTCCGAGGATGCGTATCGATATCTCCGGCTACGCGGAACGCCGTCGGGAAGCGCTGAACATCTATGCCAGGAAGCTGGCGGAGAAGGTGATGGCCGAGGGCGGGGAAGTGATGCTGGAAGCAATGAATCCGGCAGACCGTAAGGTCGTGCACGATGCTGTCTCCGAGATCGAGGGTGTGCGGTCGTTCTCGGAGGGTGAGGACCCCCAGCGATCGGTCGTCATAGCGGCAGTCGAGGACTGACCGGACGCGACAGGTAGGAGGGAGAATCGGTCCGCGGCGACCGTCTTCCGTGTACGATCCGGTCGATGTTTCACGTTGAACATGACCCACTTGCGGCGGTACGACGAGCATCCGAGTGGGTCGGGCACTCTCTCGATGCCGCTCAGGAGGGCACGCTCGCACGGTACGCTGAGTGGCTCTGTGTCGAGGCCATTCCGGCTGGTGGCCTCGGCCCGCAGGAAGCGGCGAGATTGTGGGTCCGGCACGTCGCTGATTCCGTGACCTTCGCCATCGGATGCAAGCCGGAGACGGCTACTGGTCTCGACATCGGTTCCGGCGCGGGCTTGCCTGGGATTCCGCTGGCGATCCTGCTCCCCCACGTCACATTCACGCTTCTTGACCGTTCTGGCCGTCGATGTGAGCTGCTCGCTCGGGCGATACGAATCCTCGATCTGTCCAATGTGGACGTGCACCGGGGGGAGGCAGCCGATCTCGTCGACCGCTACGATCTCGTGATATCGCGGGGCTCCCTGCGGCTTCTCGAAAGCGTGGAGAGCATGCCGCGGCTTGTGGCGCCGGGCGGGTCCGCGGTGTACGGTTTGAGCCATGGCAGTGACGGTGACTCGAGCGATGGGGTACACAATGCGCTCGCAGCGGGTTGGGAGCTCGTGGAGGTGCCGCACGAGATCCTTGACTCGCCGGCTCGGCTTCTTAGGATGACGGTGTCATACGAGTCTTCAGGAGGAAACGATGCCGTCGCATGAGGCGGTGGTCGTCGCCGTGGCCAACCAGAAAGGCGGCGTCGGGAAATCGACGACTGCCATCAATCTGGGCGCCGCCCTCGCCTTCCAGGGAGAGCGCGTCCTCCTCGTTGATCTCGATCCCCAGGGGAACACGTCCTCGGGACTCGGTATCGATAGGAACGCACTGGAGTACTCCGTCTACGACGTCCTGATCAACGACGCCGCGGTGGAGGACGCCGTCGAGCCAACGTCAGTCCGGGACCTCTTCGTGGTGCCGGCGACGATCGAACTGGCGGGAGCCGAGATAGAATTGGTTTCGATGTTCTCTCGGGAGACACAACTGGCTCGGGCACTGAAGCCGACGGTGGGAGAGTACGATTTTGTCTTCGTGGATTGCCCGCCATCGTTGGGCCTGCTCACCATCAATGGCCTGGCGGCCGCGAACGAGGCGATCATTCCCATCCAATGCGAGTACTACGCACTGGAAGGTGTGACACAGCTCATGCGCAACATTGAGCTCGTCAAACGGAATCTCAACCCTCAGCTTGAGGTTGAAGGTGTCGTACTCACCATGTTCGATGGTCGCACCACGTTGGCGTCCGATGTCGTCCGTCAAGTGAGGGAGCATTTTGGGGAGACGACATACCGAACCGTAATCCCGCGTACCGTCCGGCTTTCCGAGGCGCCCTCCTACGGGGAGCCCATCGAGGCATACCAGCCCATGTCGAGGGGAGCGATCGCCTACCGTGAGTTGGCTCGGGAGTTCCGGAGGCGCCATGGCCGCGCGTAAGACGGGCCTCGGGAGAGGCCTCGATGCCCTCATTCCCGTCAAACGGCCCGAGCGGGGGTTCTCTTCACTGCCGCTGGACCGCATCGCGCCGAACCCCCGTCAGCCGCGCACACATTTCGACGAGGAAGGCCTCGTTGCGCTGGCCGATTCGATCCGCGAAGTGGGCGTCCTGCAGCCCATCGTGGTGCGACCCGGCGACGTGGCGGGTGAGTACCTCCTGATTGCAGGCGAAAGGCGCTGTCGGGCAGCCCGCCTCGCAGGACTGGCCGAGGTTCCGGCCATCATCCGCGAAGACACCGACGACAACGCCGGCTTGACGGAAGCCCTCATTGAGAATGTGCAGCGCGAGGATCTCTCTCCGCTCGAGGAGGCGGCCGGCTACCGGGATCTCCTGGAACATTATGCCATGACGCACGAGCAGATCGCAGGTAGGGTCGGCAAGAGCCGGAGTGCCGTCACCAACACGTTGCGATTGCTGCAACTCCCGGCGGCGATCCAGGGTCTGCTCGGAAGAGGCGAGCTTTCGGCGGGTCACGCCCGGGCGTTGCTGGCAATCGAGGATGATTCGTACGCAGTTCACATCGGTCGCCGGGCGGCGGCGGAGGGATGGTCGGTGCGCCAGGTGGAGGACGCGGTGCGGGCCCGAGCCGGTGGCGCAGGGAAGCGCCCTCGCCAGCGCCGCGTCAAGCTGCGACCGGCGGCCATCGTGGAGCTCGAGGACCGGCTGGGCGAGTTCCTCGGTACCAACGTCAAGATCGATTATGGCGGGCGTGGCGGGAAGGTAGTGATCCGGTTCACCTCGCTCGACGACCTTGAGCGCATCTACCGCCAGTTCTACGTCTGACGGCTATCCCCGGGGCTCAGGGAGATGCCGATAGCCTCCTCAGAAACGAGGACGGCCCCTGTCACTGGATGCGAGGAGGTCTATCAATCCCTGGGCGGCCTGCCCGGCTATCTGCTCGGTCAGTGGCTCAACCGCGATCAGGACCGCAGGAGAGCGGGTGTTCTTGAGAATGGGCACGGCTCGACCGTGCGTGGCAAGGCCGAGACGGCGGCCGATCGAAGCAGCGATGGCGGCGCCGGCGTCGGACCGGCTGTGCGCCGACTCGAAAAAGAAGACCGCATGCTCGCCATCACGCGGCAGGCGGAAGGCGATGACGAGATCGACCCCCAGGCGATTGGCGCGGAAGGCTCGCACTCGCTCTGTTGGGGCGGTGTCAGCGCTGTGCGAGAGTACGGGGATACCACCCATATCCTGGATGATGAGCGAGAAGGTAAGCGATGGGTGCCACGTTGCCTGGGCCTCAGCTTCGTCGCGGCACGAGGCGTCGATGTAGATGTGGAGGCCGGCGACGGTGGGGGGGAGGTTCTCGAGCCAGACGTGATCGCGAACAACCTCGCGACCCGCCTTGTTCGTGGCACGGCTCATCAGGTCGAGTTCTTGTGCAAAGTCGTGCCCGACGATGCCATCCTCGCCCATGCGTCGATTCGACTGGAACTCCAGCACCGCTCGCAGCGTGGCGGGCCCGAAGATGCCATCCACCTTGTTGGCGTCGAAACCGAGGGCGTTGAGGCGCCGCTGCAACTCCGCGACGTCGTCGCCGTGCATCATGGGGACCCGGTGATAGAGAGGCCGCTGACCGAGGCGATAGCTCGCCGCCACGAGAGCCCGCCAGGTGTCGGTTCCCACGATCCCGTCAACGCCGAGGCCACGAGCCTGCTGGAAAGCGCGGACGGCGGCTTCGGTGGCGGGGCCGAAACAGCCCTCTGAATCCTCACCGGCGTCGAAGCCGAGAGTGCCCAGCCGATCCTGAATGTCCCGGATCGGCTCCCCCTCGTCACCGGTGCGGTAGAGCCTCACGACCCCATGCTCTCACACAATGAACTCGGCGAGATCCTCTTCGAGCTGATGCTTGGAACGAGCGCCGATGAGCCGCCTCCTCTCGACGCCGCCGGCGAAGATGATCATCGTCGGAAGGCTCATGATCTCGTGCGTCATGGCCGCCTGCTGGTTCTCATCGACGTTGAGCGCGGCGACGGTCAGTTTGCCCGTGTTAGCCGCCGCGATCTCATCGAGGGGGCCGCTCATCATTTTGCAGGGAGCGCACCACTCGGCCCAGAAATCCACGAGAACCGGTGTCTGGCCTGAGATGAGATCCGGCAAGGTGGCATCGGTTGCCACGACGGTGTTGTTGCCCATGAGTCCCGACCCGAGGCAGGGTCGTCACCTCCTTGCGGTGTCGTTCGAGGAGGTGATTCTGCCCGCGGCGCCGGCCGTGTCAAGGACGATGGATACGGCGGCCACAGCTTCAGTCGCCTTGAGCTTCGAGCCACCGCTCGGCGTCCATGGCGGCCCGGCAGCCCATGGCGGCGGCGGTGACCGCCTGGCGGTAGACCGAGTCGGCGACGTCGCCTGCGGCGAAGACCCCCGGCACGGAGGTCATCGTGCTGCCGTGCCGGACGACGTAGCCCTTCTCGTCGAGGTCGATGAGGCCACGGAAGACGACGGTGTTGGGGGTGTGGCCGATCGCTACAAAAACGCCGTCGACGGACAGCGTGGAAGCGGTGTCCGTCCTGACGTTGCGGACTCGGAGACCGGTCACGGTGTCGTCGCCGAGCACCTCCTCGACCACGCTGTTCCACAACACTTCGATCTTGTCGTGCTCGAGAGCGCGGCGAATCATGATCTTCGAGGCCCTGAACTCGTCCCGCCGGTGGATGATGGTGACCTTGGACGCGAAGCGGGTCAGGAAGAGGGCCTCCTCCATGGCGGTGTCGCCGCCGCCGATCACCGCCAGCTCCTTGTCTCGGAAGAAGAAGCCGTCACAGGTCGCGCATGCCGAGACGCCGCGGCCCCGCAAACGCTCCTCACCGGGCACTCCGAGCCATCGGGCGGATGCCCCGGTGGAGATGATCAAGGTCTCCGTTTCATGCTGGTCATCGCCCACGGAAACTTTGAATGGTCGGCTAGAGAGATCCACCGAAGTGACGTCGGATGTGACGATGCGTGTGCCGAGGCGCTTCGCCTGCTCATGGAGTCGATCCATCAGGTCGGGGCCGGTGATTCCCTCAGGGAATCCCGGGTAGTTCTCGACATCGGTGGTGAGCATGAGCTGTCCGCCGCGCTCGGTCCCTTCGATGATGACAGGTTCGAGGCCTCCACGAGCGGCGTAGATCGCCGCGGTCAGCCCGGCCGGCCCTGAGCCGACGATGAGAACCTTCTCGGCCATGTTCAATCCTCTTCGGAGAGGTCAGCAGTCCGTCTGCTCAAGAGGAACAACCCGACAAGGACGAATAGTCCACCGAAGAGGGCATAGGCCCACTCCACGCCGATAAGCCCGCCGGTGAGCCGGAACAGGCCGAAGACGAGGAAGACGAAGAGGGTGATACCCAGCAGGCCGGCGATGATGCCGACAGCCGTCCACTTGATCCAGCCGGCGATCCGGTCGACAGTGGTCGCCCGGATCCGCTTGGCGGTGGTCTCGAGGAAATCGGCGATCTTGACAGGAAAGTCTTCCATGATGTCGCCGAGGTTAGTCTCCCGGCGCCGCCCCCTCTCCGAATCGACGGCGTCAAGGAACGCGCATGGCGATTGTGCACGATTCGACGAGGTGGCTCAGAAGCACGGCCTCATCGACGTTCTCGGGCACATAGGCGATGACCACGACTTCGCCCTCGTCCGTCGTCCCGCCGGTGACGACGAAGGCGCTGACGGTGTCGGGGAGCTCGGAGAGGCCGACGTCGACGCAGGGGTGGGACCCGGCGGCGCTGGCCTCGGTGGTGTCGGTCGCGGTCGCCTCGCTCGTTGTGTCGACGACGTTCTTGGGAAAACCGAGCGCGGCGAGCCTCTCTTGAACCTCGGCAGGACGGCCACCGGCATCGATGACGACGGCGAGGAGTTCTTCCAAGCCGGCCTTGGAGAGATCCCATGTCTGATGTGCCTCTTCGTCGCCGTCGGTGATTTCCCCGGCGGCGACTGTTGCCGGGGAGGAGCCGAGCGTGTCGCCGGCCTCGGCGCGGAGGCCTTCCCGTAAGTCGTAGGCCTCGGGCTCCGCGGGCACGTCGAGCTCCGCAGTCTGTGCGCTGTTGGAGAGGGCAGCGTCTTCGGCCTCGCGGTCGGAGGCACCGATCAACACGAGGCGGGGCGCCACCAGGAGGACGGCGATCAGCATCACCGCCGCGGCGCCGAGGGCGGTGCCGCGCCACGCCCAGCGTCTCTTCTGGGGCGCCGGGACCGGCGCGGTAGCCACGCCGAGGCGACCGTGGAGGGTGCGATGTAGATGAGCGGACTCAGCCGCGCTCAGATAGACGCGTGGCGTATCCCGGAGCACTTCCAACGCCACCTGCTGCAGGCGGAGCTCCTCCGAGCACTCCGAGCAGGTCTCCATGTGCTCTTCCACCGCGGCGGCCCGGGCAGCGTCCAGGGAGCCTTCGAGGAAGGCCATGATGGTGTCGGGGTCGTGTTCGTGCATCGTCATTCGTCCCTTGGATGCTGCGAGGGTGGGCGGAGGTTCCCGAGGTACTCCGCGAGCTGGCGTCGTCCCCTGAAGACTCGCGACTTGACCGTGCCGACCGGGATACCGAGGAGGTCGGCTGCCGTCTCGAGAGCCAGGCCCTCGAGGTCCACGAGCACGACGGCGGCGCGGAACTCCGAGCTGACGGCTTGCAGCGCCACCTCGATGTCGGGTCGCAGCTCAGCAGCCGTGAAAGCGTCCCCGCTCTTGGGATCCGCCGAATCGAGGTTCTCAGGAAGGGATTCGGAGCGTTGTCGCCGCCTGCGCCGGAGGTGGTCGTAGCAGGCATTGATCGCCACCCGGTACAGCCAGGTGCTGAAGGCGGCCTGAGCCCGATAGCGATCGACCTTGCGGAAGACCGCCAGGAAAGTGTCCTGGGTGGCGTCGAGGGCCGCATCGCGATCGCGCAGCATGCGAAGGCAGATCCCGAAGACGCGGTCCTCGTGGGCGTGCATCAACTCGTCGAAGGCCATGACGTCGCCGCCGAGGTAGCGCTCGATGAGGGCGAGGTCGGCAGCAGCTCGCTGTGTCATGTCAGGGCGATCGTTGTTGGAGGGAAGAGGTGTGTCACGAGATGAACACCACCTCGATGACGCGGGTGAAATACTCGCCGCCGTCCTGCTCGGGGAGATCCGTGAACCAGAGCAGCCAGGAACCACCAGGACGAGAGGGAAGCTGGAGGCTGACCGTGCCGGTCAATGCGGTGCCCGATGCAACGGCCTCCCACTCCTCGAAATCGTCTGGGATGGCCGCGGCCCACCCTACGGTGAATCGGGTGTCCTGGGAGATATGGAACTCGATCGACTCGGGGGTTCCTTCGACTGTGAAAACGAGGCCGACTCCCGGCTTGTTGAGCCGAGCCAGTGGATCGAAGTAGCGCTCGGTCCGCCAGGAAGTGTCCGGGTTTCCGTCGAGGACGTTGGGCACATCGGTGTCCCTCTCGGTTCGGTCACCGAACGGGTCGTACACGACCGCGGTTGCTTCGAGTGTCCCGGTCTGCGGTATCGGAGGCTGTGTCGTTGTCGTATCGGTGGCAGAGGTGGTGGTGGTCGTCGCCGCCGGGGGAGTGGCCGGGAACAGGAAGGGAGAATCGGGATCGACGTCGATGGCGAGACCGACGGCGGCCACCAGGAAGGCGGAGACCAGCAGCAGCGTCGCCGGGATCAACCAGCGCCACGACCATCCGCCACGCGGCGCAGGCGGCGGCACGTAGGGAGTCGCCCGCAGGGCCGTCGCCAGCCCGGAGGCATCGAGCTTGCCGGTCTCGGCATCGGAGAGGGCCCGATCAACGGTCGCCGGGAGGCCCTCGACCACCTGCGACGGATTCAGCCCCGGGTGGTCGGAGCCAGTGAGCGCCAGCCGCAGCGCCCGCGCCAGTGCCACCGTGTCGTCCGCGGGCGACAGAGACCTCCGAGGGCGACCGAAGGCGCCGAGCTTGGCCGGGTGGGCTGCCGAAAAGAGGATGGCACCTGAGTCGATGGCGCCGTGGGTGGCTCCGGCGGCGTGGAACGCTGCGAGCCCCTCGGCGAGGCCGGCCGCGTTGGGGAGGAACTCGGAGACCGGAAGGGTCTCAGAGGCACGCAGGCGATCTGCAATCGAGACCCCGCCGTTCCACTCGAGCGCGGAGTAGGCACCGCCTCCGGGTGATTCACCCACGGCGTAAACGCCGGCGAGGTGGATGTGCTGGATTCCTGCGGCCACTCGGATCGATGCCACGAATGCCTCGACCCTTCGCCGGCTCGCGGCCGAGTTGAGGACTCGTAGCAGAACAGGCCTGTCGAGCGTGCGGTCGGTGGCGAGCCATTCCTCGACATCGGCATCGCGTCCCAGCCAGACCTGGGTCTGGTAGCGGTCGGGGAGCTGTGGGGCCATCGGTCCTCCGGCAGGGTCAATACGTGCCCAGCGGTCGACGAGCACCGCTTGTCACCTCGCCGTGATCGCGAGACTAACGGAGTGTTGAGAGAGGTTTGTTGCTCAGGGAGCGTTGCGAAGCAGGGCCAGCGGCTCGGGGAGAAGGACGAAGCCCTCGGTCTCGTAGAGTGCGATGGCGCCTTCGTTGTCGTACTGGGTGTTGAGCAGCATGACACGCGCCCCCGAGTCGCGAGCCTTTCGAGCGGCCACCCGCACCAGCGAGCGTCCCATGCCCTTGCCCTGCCATTGGGGGTCGACGGCAACCCTTTGCAGATAGGAGACGGCGGCACCGAACCCGACGATGGCGAATCCGGCAGGGAGGCCGTCCCTATCGCGGATGATGAGCACGGTCGAACGCGTGGTCGCCTCGATCGCCTCCTGCAGACCCAACGCATCGAAGCGCCAGAAGGGGGAGAACGCTGCGACATCGATGGCGAGCAGGCGATCGAGAGGGACGTCGTTGGCTTCGACGACCAAATGATCAGGCGCCGCGGGTTGCCGGTCGAGGGGGAGCCGCATGAGCGCCAAGTCCATGAACGTCACGTAACCGGCGCTCTGCCACATTCGGCGGGCACTGGCCGGCAGCGGTGGCGAGAGTGCCGCCGGGGCGCCGAGGTGAAGTAGGCGCTCGGTCGAGGCCCCCAGGAAGGGCGCCCCGCCGCGGATCAAGCGGATGGTGGCATCGGGTTCGGCATCATTCCACGGACGGGCCTCGGCACGAGCCCAGCCACGGCGAAACTCGATCCGACCCGGCCACTCGCCGCGGTGGCTTATCTTGACGGGGGTGTCTGTGAGCGCCATCAAAGACTTCCTGGCAATTGGATCGAGTGACGCCGCACACGTTACCGTTGCTCGCGAAGACCGAATTCGACATGGGATGATGCAGGTATGCGCGTTGCTCTCGTGACACACGACAGTGCCCTCGATCACGACACGGGATTCGGTCATCCCGAACGCGCCGCACGTATCCCGGCCGTGATCTCAGGGGTTCACGCCTCAGGCCTCGAAGTCGTCGAAGTCGAAGCGCCCCGGGCGGACCTCGCCGACGTGGGCCTGGTCCACGAGGCGGCCTACATCGACGAGCTGAACCAGTTCTGCGCCGCCGGCGGTGGCACGCTCGATGTGGACACCGTTGCCGGGGAGAGGAGCTGGGAAGCGGCGCTGCGGGCGGCAGGCTCGGGCCCGGCGGCCGCCGAAGTGCTGCGGCGCGGCGAGGCGGACGTCGCCTTCGTGGCGATGCGGCCGCCAGGGCATCACGCCTTGCCCCGGCGGGCGATGGGATTCTGCCTCCTCAACAACATTGCGATCACGGCGCGGAAGCTCAGCCGGGAGAACGCCGGGGTGGCGATCGTCGACTGGGACGTGCACCACGGGAATGGGACCCAGACGATCTTCTTGCGGGATCCCTCGGTGCTCTACATCTCCTTCCACGAGTATCCGGCGTATCCGGGCACCGGGTGGGTGGACGAGATCGGCGACGCGGACGGTATCGGGAAGACGGTCAATTTCGCGTGGCCACCGGGGTGTGACGGGGCGCCCTACCGCTGGGCGATCGTCAACGTCGTCGTGCCGATGCTGGAGCAGTTCGCGCCCGAGTGGATCCTGGTGTCATCGGGGTACGACGCCCACCGACGTGACCCGCTGGCCGGGATCCGTCTCGAGACCGAGGACTACGGGTTCATGGCGGGCGCACTGCGCGGCAAGGCCCCCGAAGCGCGCACGATCTTCTTCCTGGAGGGGGGATACGACCTTGCGGTGCTCGCCGCCGCGACGGCCGAGACGCTGCGCGGCTTCTCCAATCCCCCGGCCTTGGAGAGCCCGGTGCCAGGAAGTGGCGCGGCCTGGCAAATGGCACACGCTGTGGTCCGGAGAATGGTTCCGTATTGGGACCTCAAGGACCCGGAGCGGTGAACCGATATCACTTCGCGTAGTCAAAGTCGATACGGAGAGTGGCCGCTGTAGGTCGGCCGCCGCCGCGGGCCGGGAGGAAACCGTGACCACACCGCTGCCAACACTGGAAGAGCTGCTCACCAAGCTGAACGAGGTACGCGGCTCCGATCTCCACCTCAAGGTGGGATCACCTCCGGCATATCGCATCGACGGGTCATTGCACATTTCCGACTTGGCGATCGTGAGCCCACAGGACACCGAAACGTGGGCCGAGCAGCTCTTGCCCGAGCGAGCCCATGAGGAATTCAAGCGTCACAACGAAGCAGACTTCGCGTACGGGCTTGCGAGCCTCGGCCGCTACCGGGTGAACATCTACCGGCAGCGCGGCTCGATCAACATCGTGGTCCGGGCCGTGAGCCCCGCCAGTCAGAGGATCACCGAACTCGGCCTTCCCGAGGCCGCCGAGCGCCTGTGCAACGAGCAGCGCGGTCTCGTCCTCGTCACGGGCCCGACCGGCTCGGGAAAGACGACGACGCTCGGCGCGATGCTCGACCACATCAACTCCAACCGTCGCGCCAACATCATCACGCTGGAAGATCCGATCGAGATCCTCCACGCCGACAAGATGTCGATCGTGAGCCAGCGCGAGGTGGGTATTGACACCGAGTCGTTCTCCGAAGGCCTGCGCCGGGTGCTGCGGCAGGATCCGGACGTGATCTTCATCGGCGAGATGCGGGACAACGAGACCGTGGAGGCCGCCCTTCGCGCCGCCGAGACCGGCCATCTGGTGCTGTCGACCCTGCACACCAACGACGCGACCGAGACCGTGAACCGCATCGTCGACTACTTCCCGCCCTATCAACAGCATCAGATTCGATTGATGCTGGCTTCGAACCTGGCCGGAGTGGTCAGCCAGCGCCTCATTCCTCGCGCCGATGGCAACGGGCGGGTTCCTGCCATCGAGTTGCTGGTCAATACCGAGAGAGTCTTCGAGCGAATCACGGACCCCGCCCGCACGCACACCTTGGAGGAGGTGATGGCGGACGGGGAGTACTACGGCATGCAAACCTTCGACCAGGCGCTGCTCAACCTCTTCTCGGGCGGCGTGGTCTCGTTCCAGGATGCCTTGGCCTACTCCTCGCACCCCACCGATTTCCGCTTGGCGGCACAGAGTTTGGGACTCCGTTCAGCGTAGCTGGCGTCCCGAAAACCAGGCACTGGACCTGGGACCCGGATGAAGCCTATTGGCAGGGTGGGACCGGTTCCCGGGTCCGGCGACCTGGAGTTCCTC
Source organism: uncultured Acidimicrobiaceae bacterium (assembly GCA_964569015.1). GTDB lineage: Bacteria > Actinomycetota > Acidimicrobiia > Spongiisociales > UBA5794 > CAYQEC01. The sequence continues at coordinate 30,727 of CAZMSN010000006.1, forward strand.
TTCATCGTTGTGGGCTACTCTCGTACCCATGCCCGAGTTCACCTGTCGCCGGTGTGGCGCGGCGTTCACGCTCCCACCCCACGTGCTCGCTCGCTACCCAGGGTGGAGCCCGAGCACGTGCCGTTCGTGCCGTGACCGCGAGCAGGAAGCAGCACCGGCCGAGAGGCCTCGCAATCGCAACCGGCGAAGGGGCGAACCGATCTCGACTGATCGGGTGCTCGAGGTATACGACGGTGGGCCCGACTCCGGTGTGTTCACCGACGGCAGTGCGGTGCCTAATCCCGGCCCAGGTGGATGGGGCGTGGTGTACGTCGTGGGAGGTGAGGTCGTCGCTGAGAGGCACGGTCACGAGCCCGATACCACGAACAACCGAATGGAACTGACCGCGCTGATAGAAGCGGCCGGACTCGTGCCGCCCGGCACCCCGGCCACCGTCTACTCCGATTCCCGCCTCGCAGTGAGGACGATCACCGAGTGGGCCGCAGGATGGGAACAGCGCGGATGGAAGCGGAGGTCGGGCCCGGTCGAGAACCTCGATCTCGTCAAGCGGGCGTATCTTGCCTACCGGCGACGGCCCGAGCTGAGGCCGGAGTGGATCGCCGCCCATTCGGGTCACCGCTGGAACGAATACGCCGATGCTCTCGCCGCACGCTGGCGGCTGGGGGGGTGAGCGTCGCGGCCAGAGCCGGAAGGAGGCGCTCGGTGAGGAAACCGAACCTTCTCGTGGAGCCAGGTAGTCTCCTGGCATGATCCCACCTCGGCTGGAGCCGCTCTTCGCCGCGGGTGCCCCTGCCCGCGAATTGGCGCAACGCTTCGCGGCCGTCGGGAAGGCGCTGTACCTGGTGGGCGGCAGTGTGCGGGACGCCCTGCTCGGCCGCGACATCGAGGATCTCGACTATGCGACCGATGCCCGGCCGGAGGAGATCAAGCAGATCGTGACCGGATGGGCCGACGCCCTCTACCTGCCGGGCGAGGAATTTGGTACCGTCGGCGCCGTGCATCGCGGCGCCGTGCACGAGATCACGACGTTTCGCAGCGACGTGTACCGGGAGGACAGCCGGAAGCCGAACGTCGAGTATGCCGAGGATCTCGAGACCGACCTCTCCCGCCGAGACTTCACGGTCAACGCCCTCGCCATCAGGGTCCCCGGCGACGACACCTTCACTCCTGCGATGATCGACCCGTTCGGAGGGCTGGGAGACCTGGGGGCCCAGGTGCTCAGGACACCGCTCGAGCCGGAGGTCTCCTTCGGTGACGATCCCCTTCGGATGCTGCGCCTCTACCGATTCGTGTCGACCTTGGGCTTTACGCCGGACGCCGCGGCGGTCGATTCGGTCGGAGCCATGTGCGGACGGCTTTCCATCGTGTCTGCCGAACGGATCCGGGGCGAGCTCGACAAGCTCATGGTTGGGGGGCACGTGGGCACTGCGCTGTGGGGGCTGGTGGAGAGCGGACTCGCCGAGGAGTTCCTCCCGGAGCTGCCGGCACTCGCCGTTACACAGGATCCCGTCCACCGGCACAAGGACGTCTTGGCGCACACGATCGCGGTCGTCGAGAACACGTCACCTGACCTCGATCTCCGTCTTGCTGCGTTGATGCACGACATTGGCAAGCCGGCGACGAGGCGCATCGAAGACGGTGTCGTCTCGTTCCATCATCACGAAGTCGTCGGGGCCCGCATGGCCCGCGATCGTATGCGAGCCCTGCGCTATCCGAAGCAGCGCATCGCCCTGGTTTCACAGCTCGTGTTCCTACACATGCGTCCCCACACGTACAAGATGGGATGGACCGACTCGGCGGTGCGGCGTTATGTGCGCGATGCGGGTGAGCTGCTGCCCCTGCTGAACGAGCTGGTGCGCTGTGACGTCACCACCCGTAATGAGAAGCGGGCCAGGGCGATCAACCGCCGCATCGACGAGCTGGAGGCCCGCATCGACGAACTGCGCCAGCAGGAGGAACTCGACGCCATACGTCCTCCCCTCGACGGCCATCAGGTGATGGAGCATCTCGGCATCGAGCCTGGGCCGCTGGTTGGGGAGGTGATGAGGATGCTCTACGAGCACCGCATCGAGGAAGGCCCATTTGACGAGGAGGAGGCGTATCGCCTCGTGGACGACTGGTGGACCGAACGCGAGGCCGGCCATCGGTGATGGCGGCCGCTACTTCTTCTTGTCGTCAGGATGCCGTGGCGTGGCGCCCCAATCGGTCATTGCTATGCCACCGAGCGCCCCCAGGCCGATCGCGCCGATGAACGAGAGCAAGAACCCGATGCGGAGGCCGGCCTCGTTGGCGTAGGCGTAGATGACGAGGAGCGAGAAACTCGAGGAGGCCACGATCATGGGTACTCCGGTGGGGCGCATGTGGCTTCGGAAGGAGAGGTACACCCCCACTGCTGCCGCTACGGCCGCCACCGCCGCAAGGAGTCGGGCGAGTGGGAAGCTGGTGTCACCGATGAGATGGAATGGCCCCCATCCCAAGAGGGCGCCGAGAGCCAGCAGCGCCGCGGAACCGACGAGGGGCCAGACGAACACCTGCTGCAGGGTGGTGTCATCGCGGTAGCCGACAGCCGAGCGCTGGCGGAGCTTGGTGAAGCGGCTCGACAGTGAATCCGCCGTAGGAAAGGGGACCCGCCCGCCGCGGCGGCCGGCCGCAGGGCGTGCTCGCTGAGGGCCCGATTCGGTACCGCCGTCGCGGCGTGGATCGAATGGCTCGATGCCGACCGCTTCGGCGAATCCCGCAGGGTCGGTGATGGCCAGGATCAGGTCCTCTCCGTCGGCGCGGAGTCGAAAACCTTCGGAGGAGACGCTGATGTCGATCTCTCGCCTAGCCCAGTCGCCGATCTGGGACGAGCCGGCATTCAGGACGAGGCGGTCATTGTCGACCAGCACGTCGGCGACGACGGAAGTTGCGGGGTCGCTGGCGAGCCGAAGGCTCCCGGTGAACTCGGGCATGGCAGTCCCCTCAGTTCGGCTGACAATGCATCGGGTGGTCTGGGGCACGGCTTGAGACCGACCTTGCTGTCGCCAGGACTCAGGAAGGCCTCGACCCGCGACACCCTTCGAGGACACTCTGCCTCACTGTGGCGCTCAATGCCAATCGGCTTTTCAGGGGCGCCGTGGTCCCGGAATGGTCGGTGGGCTCTCCGCGACAGCCATGCCGGTCCGGAGTCCCGATGAAGTGGACGGCGACGCCGCGCGGTCAGCGGACCGCGATCTCCAGCAGGGAGACATCCGCGTCCAGGAGCTCGAGCTCGTAGGTGCCGGGCTCGTCGGCGAGGAACTCGATGACGGCGGCCGTATCGAGGCCGACGGCGGCTTTCACGTTGTAGCCGTGGAGGTAGACGTCGTCATCGACGTCGGAGGTCACGAGCAGCGTCACCCTGGTGCCCACAGCGACCTCGGGTCGCGTCGGGCCGTCCACGGCGCCGTCGGCGTAGGCGATGTCGAACATGATCGGGTCCGGGGCGAGAGTCGTCGTCGTGGTGCTGCTGGTGCTGCTGGTGCTGCTGGTGCTGCTGGTGCTGCTGGTGCTGCTGGTGCTGGATGTCGTCGTTGAGGGGATGGTGGTGGTGGTGGGCAAGGTCGTTTCTGTCGCGGGATCACTCCCATTACAGGCGGCGAGCAGGAAGGCTGCGGAGAGCACGGCCAGGGGAAAGAATCGTTTCGACATCTCGGCGCGAGCCTACCTGGTTCCGGGAGAACCAACCGACACCGAGAACGGCTGGTCGAGAAGGGTCGGAGGCGAATTGACTTCCATACACATATACGTATAATCGCTCTCCTTCGTTCCTCGGGAGCAACGCGTGGCATACCGTATCGGCATCTTTGGTGCATCCGGCTACGCCGGTGGTGAGCTCGTTCGTGTCGTCGACGCCCATCCCGGCATGGATCTCGTCTACCTGGGCGCCCATAGCAGAGCCGGGTCGCTGCTTGGTGAGATCCATCCCCACCTGAGTGGCGGGGAACGCAGCGTCGGTTCCCTCGATCCGGACGCCGCCGGGAGCCTCGACCTCGTGTTCCTGGCTCTGCCACACGGCGCCTCGGCCGAGCCCGCGATGGCCTTGCTGGAACGGGGTGTCCGTGTGGCCGACCTCGGCAGCGACTTCCGGCTCGACTCGCCCGGCCGCTATGAGGAGGCCTACGGTGGAACGCACCCGTATCCAGAGCAGCTCGGGATGTGGCCCTACGGGATTCCCGAGCTGTATCGTTCCGCGATCGCAGGATCGGATCGTGTCGCCGTGCCGGGCTGCTATCCGACGTCGGCGATCCTGGCCCTGGCGCCGCTGGCGGAGGCGGGCCTCATCGCCTCATCGGGGATCATCGTCGACGCCAAGTCGGGCGTGTCGGGGGCCGGTCGGGGCGTGAAGGCCGCCTTGATGTTCGGCGCGGTGGACGAAGGCGTGGTCGCCTACAACGTGCTCACCCACCGTCACCGTCCCGAGATCGAGCAGGTACTGGGAGCGGTCGCCGGGGGCCCGGTCGAGGTCGTCTTCACGCCGCACCTGGTCCCGATGCAACGGGGCATCCTCTCCACCTGCTACGCACCGGCCGCTGTCGGGGCGGACCAGGTCTCGGTGCGCAATGCTCTCGAGGCCGCCTACGCCGATAGCCCACTGGTGACGGTCGGCGACGGGCCGCCCACCACCCGCTGGGTCGTGGGGTCCGGCCGCTGCATGCTCTCGTCCCACGTCGACGAGCGCACCGGTACCGTGATCGTCCTGTCGGCGATCGACAACCTGCTGAAGGGCGCCGCGAGCCAGGCGGTCCAGTGCGCCAACCTGATGCTGGGCCTGGGCGAGACCGACGGGCTCCCCACGGAAGGGTGGATGCCGTGAGCGTGACGGGCCCCCGGGGATTTCGGGCCGCCGGGGTTCCCTGTGGCATCAAGAAGGGCGGCGCTCTCGATCTTGGTCTCGTTGCCGCCGGGGAGTCGGTGCCCGCGGCCGCGGTGTTCACCGTCAACCGGGCGGCGGCGGCACCGGTGCGGCTGAGCAGAGAGCATCTCGCCGCGAGACGCGGTGTCCGAGCCGTGCTCCTCAATTCGGGGTGCGCCAACGCCGGCACCGGAGCGGCCGGGGCTGCTGCCGCTCGAGCGTCGGCCGCAGCCGTGGCGAGTCATCTGGACGCCGTGGCGAAGGAAGTCCTCGTGGCTTCGACCGGCACGATCGGGCCGCAGCTCCCCATCGATCTCGTTCTCGAAGGCATCAGCCGCGCCGTCTCGGAGCTGTCGGACACCGCCGCCGACGGTCGAGACGCCGCCGAGGCCATCATGACGACGGATACCGTGCCCAAGGAATCCTTGGTGACGGCGCCTGAGGGGTACCGCGTCGGCGGGATGGCGAAAGGTGCCGGGATGGTGCGACCCGACATGGCGACGATGCTCGCCCTGCTCACGACCGACGCGGTGACAACGGCGCCGGATCTCGATCGCGCCTTGCGTGCCGCCGTCGACGAATCGTTCCATTCGCTCAACATCGACGGCTGTTCTTCCACCAACGACACCGTGATCGTGCTGGCATCGGGGGCATCGGGGGTGACACCGTCCCGCGATGGCCTCACCGAGTCGCTGACGGCGGTTGCGGCCGACCTGGCGAGACAGCTCGCCGCCGACGCCGAGGGTGCCGGGAGGGTGGTCACCATCGAGGTCTTGGGCGCCGCCGACGCGGACACGGCACGGCACGCCGGCCGCGCCATGGCCGACTCTGGGCTGGTGCGCTCCTCCTTCTTCGGAGGTGACCCGAACTGGGGACGGCTGCTCGGCGCACTCGGGGCTTCCGGCATCGGCTTCGACCCCGACAAGATGTCCGTGGCATACGAGGGCATCGTCGTCGCCGCCGGGGGCGTGGCCGTGCCCCACGACCCGGTGGCGGTGCTCAATCGCCTGGCGGAGGGGGACTTCACGGTGATGGTGTCGATCGGTGACGGGCCGGGCGCCGCCCGGGTGCTGACGACGGACCTCACTCCGGAATACGTCCGATTCAACGGGGAGCGCTCCTGATGGCCATGGGACACGGAACACCACATGCTGCGAAGCCGAGGATCGCCAAGACGATGGGAAAGGCGCGAATCTTCTCGGAAGCGATGCCGTTCATCAAGGCGTTTCGCGACACGACGGTGGTGATCAAGTACGGCGGGTCGGCGATGGTCGACCAAGACCTGCGTAGCACCTTCGCCGACGACGTTGCCATGCTGCACTATGTGGGCATCAGGCCGGTGATTGTGCACGGGGGCGGGCCGCACATCTCACGGGCGATGGGCCAGAGGGGGATCGAGCCACAGTGGGTGGATGGTCTGCGCATCACCGACGCCGAGACGATCCGGGTGGTGCAGAGCACGCTGGCCGGTGAGATCAATCCCGACATCGTGCGGCTGGTGAACGCCCACGGCGCGGTGGCGACCGGCGTCAACGGACTCGATGCCAACCTGTTCATTGCCTGTCCCAAGGATGAGAGGCTCGGCTTCGTCGGCGAGATCACCTCGGTCAATCCAGGCCTGATCATCAGCCTGCAGGAGCAGGGCTACGTTCCGGTGGTGGCGCCACTGGCCCGGGGCGAGGACGGGCAGGTCTACAACCTCAACGCCGACACCGCGGCCGGAGCCCTCGCCGGCGCGCTCGGTGCCGCCAAGCTCGTCTACCTCACCGACGTCGAGGGGCTCTACCGCGACCTCGGCGACGAGAGCTCGCTCATCGCTCGCATCGTCGTTCCCGATCTCGAGAAGCTGATCGCCTCGGGCTCGGTGTCCTCGGGGATGCTTCCCAAGCTCGCGTCGTGCATGGGGGCGGCGCGGGGAGGCGTCGCTCGGTGTCACATCCTCGATGGCCGCATGCAGCATGCCTTGCTGCTGGAGATCTTCACGCCCGAGGGAATCGGGACCATGATCACCATGGAGCCCGTGCCGTGAGCCCGCTCACTGCCACCCGGAGGCGTCTGCTGCGCCGATTCCTCGCCGAGAGGATGGTGACCAGCCAGCGACAGCTCGTTGCGATGCTGGCAAAGGAGGGCCATCCCGTGACGCAGGCCACGGTGTCGCGTGACCTCGACGTGATCGGGGCCGTCAAAGTGCCCGGGAGGGATGCCGGGCCTCACTATGAGATTCCGACTGACCCTGCCGTTGTGACGGAGGCCGAGCGCACCCTGAGCCGGTCGCTCTCCGAGTTCGTCGAGTCGATCAGCGTTTCGCTGAACACGGTGGTCGTGCACACGCCGCCGGGGGCGGCGCACCTGGTTGCAGGCTCGATCGATCGCGCCGAGGTCGAGGGGGTCCTCGGGACTGTGGCCGGCGACGACACCTTGGTGGTGGTGGCGGACGAGGGCATCGGCGGGGCGGCGCTGGCGGAAGAGCTCGAACGAATAGGAGCCGGAGGATGAGTGACATTCACAAGGTCGTGCTGGCGTACAGCGGCGGCCTCGACACCTCGGTGATCCTCAAATGGATCATGGAGGAGTATGGGGCCGAGGTGGTCGCCTACACCGCCGACGTGGGCCAGGGCGACGAGGTCGAGGAAGCTCGCGTCAAGGCGCTCGCCACCGGCGCCGTCGAAGCCATCGCCGAGGATCTGCGTGCGGAGTTCGTGCGGGATTTCGTCTTTCCCGCAGTGCGCTCCAACGCCATCTACGAGGGCTACTACCTGCTGGGGACCTCGCTGGCTCGGCCCGTCATCGGCAAGGGACTGGTACGTGCCGCCGAGGCGACCGGCGCCGACGCCATCGCCCACGGAGCCACCGGCAAGGGCAACGACCAGGTCCGTTTCGAATTGGCGGCCTATGGCCTCAAGCCGGACATCAAGGTGATTGCCCCGTGGCGGGAATGGGATCTCAGAGGCCGTAGTGACCTCATGGCCTACGCCGAGAGGCACGGGATCCCGATCCCGGTGACGGCGGCCAAGCCCTACTCGACCGACGCCAACCTGCTGCACATCTCCTACGAGGGTGGGATTCTCGAGGACCCGTGGGCGGCACCCCCGGCGGACATGTTCGCCATGACGGTGAACCCGGAGGATGCCCCCGACGAGCCGGAGATAGTCACTGTGGGCTTCCACGAAGGGTCGCCCGTGACGGTGAATGGCGACGAGCTGGCGCCGGTCGAGCTGCTGTCGACGCTGAACACACTGGGAGGTCGCCACGGAGTGGGACGGGTCGACATCGTGGAGAACCGATTCGTCGGCATGAAGAGCCGCGGCGTGTACGAGACCCCCGGGGGCACGATCCTCTACCACGCGCACCGGGCGGTGGAGTCCCTCACGCTCGACAGGGAGGTCGCCCATCTGAGGGACGAGCTGGTGTCGCGCTACGCCGAGATGGTGTACAACGGCTTCTGGTTCTCTCCGGAGCGGGAGGCGCTGCAGGCGTTCATGGACGACGTGCAGAAACGGGTCAACGGCGAGGCGCGACTCAAGCTCTACAAGGGTCAGGCGATCGTCGAGGGCCGGCGCTCCGACAGCGACGCCCTCTATGACGAGGCCGTTGCCACCTTCGAGGCGGACGACGTCTACAACCAGAACGATGCGACCGGCTTCATCCGCCTCCAGTCTCTCAGGCTGCGCACCTTCGCCGAGAAGCGGATGGGTGAGGGCGAATGAACCAGCCACTCGACTGCGAACCGTGGGCTGTGGATCCCGCCCCCACCTGCTCCCAACCCAGGGTTGGGGTGTACGGTTTTCGTGAATACCAACCCAGGGTTGGGGTGTACGGTTTTCGTGATTGCCAGCCCACAGTTCAGGAGGCGGCACCGTGACGCTTTGGGGAGGCCGCTTCAGCGAGGGACCGGACGAGGCGCTGTGGAGGTTCACCGTGGACACCGCCGACCACCGGCTACTCGCCGACGACGTCGAGGGATCATTGGCTCACGTCGCCATGCTCGGTGAGGTCGGCCTGCTCTCGGCCGGCGAGGTGGCCAGCATCAGCGGGGGCCTCGAGGCAATCCTCGCCGAGGCGCAGGCCGGCGAGTTCGTGTGGCGTGACGGGGACGAGGACGTACACACGGCCGTGGAGCGGCGCCTCGGTGAGCTGATCGGAGAAGGCGCCGGCAAGCTCCACACGGGGAGATCGCGCAACGATCAGGTGTGTCTCGACCTGCGGCTCTACCTGCGCCGCGCGGCCGGGGATCGCATTCGGCAACTCGGGGCCGCCGTCGAGGTCCTTGCCGGAGTCGCCGAGGAGGTGGGAGAGACGGTGGTCCCGTCGTACACGCATCTCCAGCAGGCGCAGGCGGTGCCGTTGGCACATCACCTGCTTGCCTATGCCTGGATGCTCCTGCGTGACAGGGAGCGGTTCGTCGACCTCGAGCCGCGGCTCGATGTGTCGCCGCTCGGCGCCGGCGCTTCCGGAGGGAGCCGCTTGCCTCTCGATCCGGCTTTCGTTGCCGCTGCGCTCGGGTTTCGTGCGGTCTTCGACAACTCTCTCGACGCCGTGGCCGCCCGCGATTTTGTGAGTGAGTATGTCTTCTGTTGCGCCCAGACGATGGTGCACCTCTCCCGTCTCGCCGAGGAGCTCGTGCTGTGGAGCACCGAGGAGTTCGCCTGGGCGACGTTCTCGGACCGCTACACGACGGGGTCGTCGGCCCTCCCTCAGAAGAAGAATCCCGACATTGCCGAGCTCGCCCGCGGCAAGGCGGCGACCGTGATTGGCGACCTCGGCGGGATCTTGGCGCTCCAGAAGGGTCTTCCCCTCTCCTACAACCGGGATTTGCAGGAGGACAAGCGTGCGGTGTTCCACGCCGACGACTCTCTCGCGCTGGCGTTGGCGGCGATGACCGGGATGGTGGAATCAACGGAATTTCATCCGCCTGTCCCCTCAGCCACCGTGAGTGTTCTCGACCTCGCCGAGGTGCTGGTGGAGCGAGGGGTGCCGTTCCGGGAGGCGCACCGGGCCGTGGGCCGGCTCGTGGCGGGCGTCACCGCTTCAGGACGGAGCCTCGCCGAGACCACTGCCGGTGACTTGGAGGCGGCCCATACCCAGCTCGTGCCGGCGGATCTGGATCTCCTCGATCCGGCAGCGTCGGTGGCAGCCCGGATCACGCCCGGCGGGGGGTCGCATGCGTCGGTGCAGGCGCAACTCGAGCGTATCCGGGCGAGGCTCGCCCAATAGTCCGGGGTCAATCGCCGAGAGGGCTCACTGCCGGCACGGATTCCCTCCACCACGATCGTTTGTGCCGCCAGAGGAGATAGGCGGCCGCCCCGAGGGGGACGGGGAGGACGAAGGTGATGAAGCGGAACACGAGCACCGCTGCCACGATGTGGGTACGCACTGCGGCGTCGACCCCGATCGACAGGGCAGCCGCGTAGCCGAGTTCGGCCACGCCGAGGCCGCCCGGGGTGATCGGAAGCGCCGAGATGAGTCGCGCAAACGCAAACGCCGCCAGCACGCGCACCCAGCTCACGTCGGCCCTGGCGACGCCGACGTGACGGAGGGCCACCAGGAGCACCAGGTACAAGGAGAGGTGGCTCGTGAGGGTGGCCACGGTGAGGCCCAACCAGCGGTCCTTCAGCAGTGCCCGGCTGTCGGTGCGAAATCGCTGTGCCGCCTCGCCCCACTTCGTGACCAGGGGCCTGTGGACGACGGCACGAAGCGACGATGCGGTCCGTCCGAGGCCCTCGCCGATGCGGTGCGCCAGCTGATCGGATCGGAGCACGAGGCCGAAGACGGCGACTGCTGTGATCAGCATCGCCATGCCGGCGAGAGCGGCGGTCATCAGGGCCGGGCTCACGTCGCCGGCGATTGCGAGAAGACCGAGCGCCACGACTGGCATCGCCAGCTTGACGAAGTTGTTCCAGATGCCCGAGACGAGCGTCGAGAGGGCAAAAGCTCGAAACCCGAAGCCCCAGGACGAGTACATCGCGTAGGTGACGCCGGCACCGAGCGCCCCGCCCCCCGGCAGCGTGTTGGCGATGGCGGTCGACGCCTGATTCGCTACCGCTGCCTGGCCGAGTGTCAACCCGGGCAACACGGCGACGAGGACGAACCAGTAAGCCGCGAGGTTGAAGATCCCGACCGCGGCGAGAATCACCGACTCGAGCGGGGTCATGTCGCGGATGGTCGCCCAGACGTCCGAATAGGAAGCAAGCCGGGGGAGCACGCCGACGAAGATGGCGCCGACAACGGCCAGCGACAGAGACCCCTGCAGCACGCGCCGGAGGCCTGAGGGCGGCCCGGACCACTGGTCTCCCGTGCCGTTTCTCACCGGTCTCCCGATCTCGAGAGGCGAGTTCTCAACGCCTCCTCGTATGCTGGCGATTCTATGCGGGACCGACCGTCTCCCGCCGATGGCGGTCGCGGGGGAGGAGGCGGACCTCGAGTGGAGGGATCAATCGTGCAACGGCAGGAGGGCAGCGACGCGGGCCATGACCCGCCGGTGTCGTTGCGCGCCGGCACCGCGGCCGCCGTTGCCCTCGGTGTCGTGGCCGGGGCGCTCCTGGTGGCGATGGCGTCGCGCCCAACACGCGAGGCACTGGAAGGCATCGATGAGGCGTGGCTCCGCTGGATGATCCAGGCGCGGTGGGCGTCCGTCGTCGCGGTATCCCGTGTCTTCAACGTCGTCGGGAGCGGCCTCGTGCTGTGGCCGATTCGCGTCGCGGTAGCCGGTTGGCTCGGTCTACGGCAGCGGTGGCAGGGACTCGCCGTCTGGGTGGCCGCCACGGTGACGTCCGAGGTCGCCGTTGTTGTGCTCAAGGCGCTCTACGGGCGTGAGCGGCCGCCGGATTCCCTGGTCGCCACCCACGGCTTCGCATTTCCTTCCGGGCACACGACCGCTATCACCGTCGTGGTGGTGGGCCTGGTGATCGTTCTTCTGCCGCCGGGACGAGGGCGCCTCGTCGGGGGCGTCGGTGCGGCTGCCATGGCGGCGTGCATGGGCTTGAGCAGGACCGTGCTGGCGGCGCACTGGCTCTCCGATGCCTACACCGGGGCAATCCTCGGTGCCGCGATGACGCTCGGTGCCGCGGCCGCCGTCCAATCCTGGTGGATGCGCCGCGTCGTGCCCTCTACGGCGGTGGAGCGGGCGCCGCGTGAACGCGGGCACTGGTCCGCCGAGGAGTGAACGCGGTCGGCGACCGGTCGGGATCGAGCGCACTCGTTCCATGGCTCACGTGGTGGCCGAATGATGGCGGCTGTTTCGGAACTCGACATCAGAGGTCGCGCCGGGCAGGGAGAGCTCAGTGCTCGTCTTGACCCGCCATCAATCCGGTCCTTTCGATGCGCGCCCGGTAGGCGGCGACGGCGCGCTCGGCGACCTGGTCGGGAGGTTCGTTGGTTTGCTCATCGTGGCGGACCGGCCAGAGCCAGAGGTCGGGCCGAATACGGACTGAGCCGGTCCGTTGCGACCCGGGGCGGTTGAGCGCCACGAACATGAGCACCAGAAGGCCGATCATGAAGAAGACCGCTACGAGGATGGCGCGGGCGAACGGGTCCCCGTGCCAGATCTGGATCGTCTCACCGCCGATTGGCTCCGGGAGCTGGAAGGCGCGGAACAGGTAGATGAAGATGCAGATGCTGGTGTAGAGCAGGAACCCGATCAGGGTCAGCAGCCCGAGCATCCGTTTCATGTCAGCTCCTCTTCGATCGGGATCGGCTTGAAGGCGGCATCATGATCGGCAGGTGACGGGATCACCAGCCCTCCAAACAACGTGGAGGCAACCAGCCGCTGCAGGGGCGATGGTGAGTGACGGTGCAGTACTGCGAGCGCGAGGCACACCACTCCCGTCAGGAAGAACTCGATGCCGATCACCAGTCCGGTGCCGCTCGCCCAGGGACTCCGATAGAACAGCCCGAGGGGGTCGTTGTAGGCCGCCCATCCCGCTCTGACGGCGAGGCTTCCTGCGATGGCACAGACGACGGTGGCCAAGGCGTAGGTGCTACGTCGGCGGTAGTCACGCTCGAGGTACCACGGGGG
>CAZMSN010000006.1:43713-61949 GCA_964569015.1 uncultured Acidimicrobiaceae bacterium
ACCACGGGGGATCCCGCGCCACATGGCGACGGGCACAAATGCCACCACCGCGAGCAGCGTCCAGCAGCGTGCCCACCGGCGCGCCACATCTTGGACGTGGTCGGTGATGGCGACGGCATGCAGGCGATCCGCCGCGCGCACACCCGACCCCCCGGCGACCTTGGGCTCCTTCGATGATCGAACAGAGCTGAAGCGCTCTCGGCAAGCCTATGCCACGCGGCCGATTCGGCCAAGGCGATTCACAGTGGCCGGTTGGTGCCGGGCTAGTCCTGTTCGTAGAGGTGTTCGAGACTCTCGCCGTAGTGTTCCAGGACCTGACGGCGGATCACCTTGAGCGACGGGGTGAGCATTCCGTTGTCGGTGGTGAAATCCTCACCGATCAGGGCGAACTTCTTGATCCGCTCGTAGGGGCGAATCTCACTTGAGAGGACCTCCATCTCCCGGCGAATGAGGTCTTCGACCCGCGGATCGGCGAGCAGCGTGTCGACCGCGGTGTCGATACCCTGTTCCCGGGCCCACTTCGACAGAACATCGAGATTGGGCACCACCAGCCCGACGTTGTAGGGGCGATTCGCCCCGTACACCATCATGTTGGTGATGTAGGGCGACAGGCGTAGCTGCTCTTCGATTGGGGAGGGAACGACGTACTTGCCGTTCTCGAGCTTGTACTGCTCCTTGACGCGCCCGGTGATGAAGAGGAACCCGTCCTCGTCGAGATGTCCGATGTCGCCGGTGCGGAATCCCCCGTCCTCGGTGAACACGGCGGCGTCGTCCTCGGGGAGGTTGTGGTACCCCTGCATGACGCAGTGGCCGTGAATGACGATCTCCCCGTCTCGAGGATCACCGGTTGGCACGGTGTCGATGGTGACGCGAATCCCCGGGAGTGGTTTGCCGACCGACCCCATCCTCCGACATCCCGGTCTCCCGGCGGTCGCTACCGGGGAGGTCTCGGTCAAGCCGTATCCCTCGTAGACCATGATTCCCAGCGAATCGATGAACTCGGCGACTTCGACCGAGATGGCAGCACCCCCGCTGAAGGCGTACTTGAGGCGGCCCCCAAAGCGGGCGCGGACCTTCGAGAAGACGAGCTTGTCGAAGAGGGGGTGGAGCGCGTCGGCGACCAGGCTCCGCTTTCCCTGCTCGCCTGCTGTCCGCCGCTTCTGCTCATTACGCAGGGCAGCGTCGAAGATCGCCTTCTTGACACCGCCTTCCTCGGCCATGAGCAGGCGAAGTCCGTCGTAGATGCGATTGAAGATCCTCGGGACGCTGATGAGGATGGTGGGTTTCACCTCGACGAGGTTCTCGGTGAGCTTGGGGACGGACTCGGCGAGGGCGATGGAGAACCCGATGCCGAGGCCGAGGTGAAGCTCGACGGTCTGACCGAAGGAATGGGCCCATGGCAGAAAGGCAAGGGATCGGTCCTCCGGGAAGAGTGGGAAGACCTCCTGGATCGCGCTCACGTTGCTGGCGAGATTGGCGTGCGAGAGGAGCACTCCCTTCGGCTTGCCCGTGGTGCCGGAGGTGTAGATGAAGCCTGCGATGTCTCCAGGGCCGACGTCGGTGATCTCTTTTGGGTTGTCGGCGCCGCGCCGGCAGAGGGCGGCGAGTGAGTCGTCCCCGGTCCCCTCGATGACCACGATGTGTTCGAGGGCCGGCAGCTCTTCCTGGAAGCCCGCCACGACGTCGCGGACGGCGTCGTTGGCAGCGATCACGACCCGGGCACCGCAGTTCTCGGTGATGTATCGCCACTCACGTTCGAGCTGCGACTCGTACATCGGCACGACTGCGGCTCCGAGCCCATAGGCGCCGTAGGCGGCCACTGCCCATCCGATCGAATTGTCGGCGATGATCGCTACCCGGTCTCCCGGCTCCACTCCCAGCAGGGCGAGGCCGCCGCGTGCCTGATCGACGTGCTCGGCGAACTCGCCGAAGGTCATCCATTCCCACACCCCGTTGCGCTTGGTCCCGAGGAAGGGCCGATCGCGAAACTCCTGAACGCTTCGCCGATAGATGTCCATCAAGGTCGAGTACTTCGGCACAAAGTCAGCCATTGCATCCTCCGAGTGCAGCGCTACGGGACAGCACGGTACTCCTTCGGGCCTCGACGCTCCCAGGAGCCGGGCCGTCTTGAGTCATCTGACCCCTTGCCGCGGTCGTGGCAAGAGGTGCCGGCGGCCGTGCCGGGGGTCTATTCGTCCCACCCGGTGTCGGCGATCCGTTGCAGGAGACGTGGGCCGTCGAGCGTCGACACGTAGGGGAGCACGTCCGCGACGTTGTCCAGCACGTAGTCCGTGAGCTGCTCGCGCACCACCTGGTGCAGTTCCTCGCGAGTCCACGGCTTGGCGAGGTAGTGATCGAGGCCGGCCTCGTTGATGGCGCGGATGGTGTCGTCGTGATCGGCCTGACCGGTGAGGAGAACCTTGCGGACCGTGTGGGTGGCGGTGTCGGCGTGGAGCTGGATGAGGTAGTCGGTGCCCTGGGTGCCGGGGAGCAGATGGTCGGCGAGGATCAACGCCACCTCGTCGCCCCTGGCCACGATCGAAGAGAAGACGTCGCGGGCGTCGGCCACGTCTTCGGTGAGCTCTACGAGGAAGGCGGGTTCGAACACTTCGAGATCGCGGGCGATCGCCTGCCGAACCTCAGGCTCGTCCTCGATGCAAAGGATGACGAGTTGACTCACGGGGTTCCTCCGTTGTGATCGGCGGCGGGTCGGGGGCCTTCGAGGGGACGCTCGACCGGAAGGCGGACCGTGAAGGTCGTGTTCCCGGGCCTCGATTCGGCGTGGATGGTGCCACCGTGGCGAACGATGATGTCCTTGACGATCTGGAGCCCGAGGCCGAGACCGAACTCCACCCGCCCCGATTTCGTCGTGAAGGTGGCTTCGAAGATCTTGGCGAGGTCGCTGGGGGGGATGCCCTGGCCGTTGTCGGTGATCTCGACCCGTATCTCGTCTGGGTTGGGCGTGTCGACGGCGACGCGCAGCAGCGGCTCGTCCTTCATTGCCTGGATGGCGTTGGTGATGAGGTTGGTCCATACCTGGTTGAGGTCGCCGGGTGATCCGCTGATGGAGGGGACCGTTTCGGCGTACTCACGTTCGA
Source organism: uncultured Acidimicrobiaceae bacterium (assembly GCA_964569015.1). Lineage (GTDB taxonomy): Bacteria > Actinomycetota > Acidimicrobiia > Spongiisociales > UBA5794 > CAYQEC01. Next base: position 46,812 of record CAZMSN010000006.1, read on the forward strand.
CGGTGACGTTGCGCAGGTCGTGGCCGAGCAGCAGCAGGGTTTCCTCGATCCCCTCGCGGACGTCGAGAGCGTCAACTCGCTCGTGCCCGCTTCGGGCATAGGAACGCAGGCTGCCGACGAGGCGGACGATGCGGGCGGCGGCGGCGTCGATGCTGCGAAGCGAGGCACCGATGCGGTGGTAGCGCTCCAGCCGATCGAGGTGCTCCGAGCGGTCGTCAACTCCGGAGAACGCGGCCTCGTACGCCTCGGTGCTGTCAATGCCGATGCGCACCAACCGGCGGGCGGTGGTTGCGTCGCCGCTCGCGGCTGCGAGCCGCTCGCGACGCTCACGTTCGACTCTCGTCGAGAGCGGTTCGGTCTCGCGGGCTTCTCTCACGGCATCGGCCAGTGGGCGGCCGTCGGGGAGGTCGGCGGCGAGGCCGGCCACGTCCTCACCGAGGAACTCGCTGGCCCGGCTGATGGCGGCGGCAGGGTTGTTGAGCTCGTGGCCCACTCCGGCGGCGAGCTGCCCGAGTGTTGCCAGCTTCTCGGACTCGACGAGGCGGGAGCGGGCACGGCCGAGGCGGTCGAGGGCGTCGGCGAGGTCGTCTCGCTCCTTCGCGAGGTCGTGCGCCAGGCCGTCGACTTGGAGGCGCAGCTCGATGCTGCGTTGGTTGCGGCGGGCCATGGAACGGAGCAGGACCGTCACCAAGTGCACGGCGAGCGTGGGGCTGGTCCGGAGAGCGGTGTCGAGTTGCTCCAGCGTGAGTGCGACGAACGTGGTCTCGTCGACGGCAACGACGTTGAAGGAGGCGGTCGGGTCGTTTCGGGCGATGGCGTTGAGCCCGACGATGCGGCCTGCGGTGCGGGAGTGGAAGCTGATCACACGATCGTCGACATCGAGGGTGAGCCGAACTCGGCCGGCAACCACGATCCGGATGCCATCAACAGGCTCGCCGGCCCGCAAGATCATGGTTCCCGGTGGCACCGTGTGGCGCGGCGGCGTGTCGAGGGCCTGGTCGATCTCGGTGATCATCAACTGCTCGACCTCGTCGTCGGAGAGGGTGTGGTCGTCCATGAAGGACCGCTGTAGATGCTGGAGCCGCCGGTCGGCCTCTCTCCGCTGCTCCTCGGCCTCGACGAAGGCGTGGGACAGCACGTCGACGTCGACCACCTCGGTGACCTCGTCGACCTGCTCCGGCGCCTCTTCGACGAAGTACTCCGTCACCAGGCGAAAGACCATGGCACGCAGGTGGCTCTCACTCCACGGCTTGGTGAGGGTGGCGTCGAGGGCCCGGCTTCGGATGGCACGGTCGAGATCTGCTTCCTCGTGTCGGTCCGCCATGAGCACCTTGCGCGCCGCTCGCAGCGGCTCGCACTCGCTGATGCCGATGAGGAGGTCGACGCCCGATCCATCGGCGACGGCCTGGTCCACGATGACGAGGGGGATCTGCTTGCCCGCGGCGGCGGCCCGGTCTGCCGCTGCGACGAGATCTGCCCCGGTGGCGGTGGCGATCACCGTGAACGCTCCCTCGGCGATCTCGGCGAGATCGTCGCCGAGATGTGTCAGGACGTCGGGGGTGTCGCCGGCGATGAGGACCACGGCGCGATCGTCTTGGTCACGGCGCGTCATCAGACCACCCCCAGGGCCGACCAGAGCAGTGGTGAGGCCACGAGGAACAGGACGAGTCCGATGGCAGCGACGATCAGGCCGGTCATCGCCATGTCGCGGGTCTTGACCATGCCGGACGAGTAGGCGATGGCGTTCGGGGGCGTCGAGATCGGCAGGGCCATGGCGAGTGATGCCCCGATGGCGATGATGAAGCCCACCAGCAATGGGTTGATGTCGACGACTCCGGAGGTGGTGAGGGTGATGCCGATCGGCACCAGGAGGTTGGCGGCGGCGCTGTTGGAGATCACCGTGGACAGGCCGAGCGCAATGATGGCGAACGCCGCCGTGAGCAGACCGGGCCAGATGGCATCCCACGACACGAGGCCGATGAGCCACGTGTCGAGCCCTGTGGACGAGACGCCGAGCCCGAGGGCGATGCCCCCGGCGACCAGCCACAGCACGTGCCACTGGATGGACTGGAGGTCTCTGGCACTGAAGACCTGGGTGCTCAGCAACACCACGACCGGGAGGAACCCGACAACGTTGGAGGAGACTCCGTGGACTGCCTCGGTGAGCCACAGCAGCACCGTGACGACGAACGCGACGTAGAAGATGACCGCCGGGCGGGATCTGTCAAACGATTCTTCGATACGGACGACGATCGAGCGGCTCTCCGAGGTGAACATCCGCCCGAGGACGAGCCAGGCGAAGAGCAGGAGCAGCAGCGCCGCCGGGAGGGCCATCACCACCCATTTTCCGAAACTCACCTTGATCCCGGCCGACGCGAGTTGGCCGATGGCGATCGCGTTCGGTGGAGTGCCGACTGGGGTTCCGATGCCGCCGATGTTGGCCGCGATGGGGATGGCGAGCACGAACCCGACGCGGAGGCGATCTTCGGGGGGCAGCCCGGCGACGACGGGCAGGACGACGGCCATCATCGTGGCGGTGGTTGCCGTGTTCGACATGAACATCGAGAAGCCGGCGGTGATGAGCATCAACCCGAGCATGATCAGGCGGGGGGAGGTGCCGAAGGGACGGAGGAGGACCCGGGCCATGGCACGATCGAGGTGGAACTTCGATGCGCCCTCAGCGAGGAAGAAGCCTCCCAGGAACAGCATGAGCACCGGGTGGGCGAGGGTGGCGAAGTAGGAGCTGAACGGCAGCGGGATGTAGTCGGCCGGGAGACCGATGATCGCCTCGTCGCTCACCATGAGGATCTCGAGAGCGATGATCAGCGCGGCGGTGGCATGGAGGGGAATGGCTTCGGTGACCCAGAGCACGATCGCCATCAGGAAGATGGCGAGCATCCGGTGTCCGGCCGCGGAGAGGCCATCGAAGTGAAAGGCGAACGGGATGAGGAGGGCCACGAGGGCCGCGCCGAGTCCGGTGGCACGCGTAGTGAACCTCACAGGGAAGCGCCAGTTGGGTCGTTGGGTCGTCGTCATGGCGCCTCAGCGCGTTGTCGAAGGAAGGTGGGGGTGTCGCCAGCAGCATAGGGTCAGCCCGGTGCGGCCTGATTTTCGTCACGAGCTCGGGCCGGTCTTCATGGAGGGCTTCTCGGGAAGCCTGTTTGGAGCAGCCGAGAGTGTCCTCGGGGCGCCTCTGGGCCCGGCGCTCATCCAGGCAGCGGTGTCCAGGTCGAGCCTGCCGGACCGCAGCGGCGTGGACCCCTGAGGGAGCCGGATGGGGGATGTTCGTCAGTCTCGAGCGCACCGCGGCCTGCGTAATGCCAGGAAGCTCTCCCGGGTCAGGCGGCGGAAGGCAGATCGACCGGCCGACACACCTCGCATGCCGGGTGGGGGCACCGCTCGACGACGGTGTATCCGATGCCGGCTTCGGTCAGGAGGCGTTCGAGATCCTGTGATGACGGAGTGATGGTGAGTTCCATGCTGATCACGGTATCGATGAGGTGTGACGAGAAACCGGGTGTGGCAGTCGGGTCCCCTGCCCCGATCACCCGGCCAGCGGCACCACGTAGCGGAACGCCACGGCGTAGTGGAGGGCCGAGGCCGCCACGACGAAGACATGAAACAGCTCGTGGGCCGAGAACACCCGGGGCCAGAGCTTCGGCCAGCCGGTCACGAGGAACATCATGCCGATGGTGTAGAGGATTCCGCCCAGCGCCATCAGCACCACGGAAAGCACCCCGGCGCGTTGGGCGAGCGGAACCATGATCGGGGCGGAGATCCAGCCGAGGGTCACCATGAGCGTGATGGAGAAGGCGTTGCGGTCGGCGGTCGCGGAGGCGATCTTGTGGATGATGCCGGTCATGGCGATGGCCCACACCAGTGCCAGGCTCGCCCAGCGCCATGTGGTGTCGAGGACGATCACGGCGATCGGGGTGTAGGAGGCGGCGATCAGTACGAAGATCATGGAGTGATCGGCCCGCCTCATGCGCTGCTTCCACACGTCCTGCCAGGGGATGGAGTGGTACAGCGAGCTCGTTGTGTAGAGGGCCAGCATTCCGAATCCGAAGACGAGCACCGCGATTCGGGCAGGCCAGGTCCCGGCGCGGATCATGAGGACGATCGTGCCAATGACGGCGGCCAGCGCCGCGGTTGCGTCGAGGATTCCGCGCACCGGATTTTGCATCTTGCCGAGCGGGATACGAGAAACCTGCACGTATCAGAGCGTACCAAGACCGGGGAGTTGTGAGAAGGGTCGGCGCGGGTGCGAGGAGGCCACGGGCGCGCAAATGACGCCCGTCACCGGAACGGTGGACGCGTTCGGCGCCGTGGCAGCGCCGTCTTCCGCCGACAAGTGCGGAGCGTCAGCTCCCGCGGGACAGTCCCGCCCGTTTGAGAACGGCTGCGGGGACTCCGGCCTCGCGCCAGGCAGCGTAGGAGATGCCCTTTCGCTGCGAGTAGGTGCCCGCGGCGGCGACAAAGCCGTCTTCGAGGGCCGCGGTGTCTGCGACTGCTTTGGCCTGGGCCAGCGCCCGCTCCGCCTCGAGCTTTCGTTGTAGCAGGGCGACGCGCTTGAGAGCATCGAGCTCTTGGGCTGCCTGGTCGGTGAGCTTGGCCAGACGTTCCTGCAGCGTCTCGACGGTGATGGGCCGGCCAGGCTTGCGGCTGTCGAGGCTCTTGAGATAGGCCTTTATGGCACGCGCTTCGCGTCGTCCTTGTGCAAGAGCGGCTTTGTGGTCTTCGGACATCGACATGAATAGACCTCCAGGTGATGGGCGTATGCGAGGCTATCTTGGCAGATCGAAAGAACGGATGCGGCCCCTCTGGGCAGGAAATGGCGTGTCCAGAGCACCAAGACCGTTGGCCGCTCTGGCGACACGAGAGCGCTTCGCCATAGACACGATCCATCGACTGCAATGAGTCTCGAGACAGGCAATCCGGCGCTGTTCTCGCCAACCGAAGCGTGTCTGTCGCAGTCGCCATACGGCATGGAGTGTGATTCTCTGTTGCCTTCCCCCCATTCAGCCGCGCCGGGCATCGCCGAGACACCATTGTCATAACCAGTTTCAGGTGCTTAAGTGGGCTACGGCCCGGCCGAAGGACGCCTGAGAGCGGATGATCATTTCGGGTGGACGCACCCGGGGATCCTCCTCCCTTCTGGGGGACGACATGGCGAACGAAGAAGGAACTGCTCACGAGACGGCGGGAGAAGCTCGCGTCCCGCGTGACCTCGACGAGGCAGCCGCCCGGATCGCCCAGCTCGAAGCGGAGCTTCAGGAAGCGTTGTTCGACAACGGGGTGCTGCGACTCCAGCTCGACATGCTGGCTTCGACCGACATCGTGACCGGGCTGCCGAACGCCAACGGGATTCTCGAGGTCATCGAGAAGGCAGCAGCCCGGCACGCCCGATCGGGCGAGACGTTCGCACTCATGTTCGTCGGCATCCCCGCCTTGCAGCGGGTGGCTGAGCGCTTCGGCCGAGAGGGGCTCGAAGACGCCCTACGGCACGCCAGTGCCCTGGTGGGCGCCTGCGTGCGGCGTCTCGACACGGTCGGTCGCGTCGATGAAGAAGGCCTCGTGGCGGTGATGCCAATGCTCGAGGAGCGCGGGATTCCTGCGGTCGTCACACGCATGGAGCACCTGCTCCAGACGGTGCCGATGGTGTTCGACGAGGAGTCGATTCACCTCGTTCCGTCCTTCGCTGTCGTGATGAGCAATCCGCAGGCCGGCGTCGATCCGTCGGCGATGATGTCGGAGCTGTTCGCTGCTCGCGATCAGGCAGTTCCCGGTGTGGCCGTGGTGGTTCGCGCCGGGGTGTCGCAGGACGCTTCCATCTCCAATCACGAGGAATCCACAAACACGAATCAGGGTTCCTCTTCCTGACCGCAGCCGGCGCCTGGGGCTTCGACGACCGCCATCCGGCCCGAGCCCAGGGCCTGGGATCGGCAAAGCTGGGAGCTTCAATAGAGTGGGTCCGTGCGTACGATCGAGGATCTCGTCAAGAAGCCCTTGTACCGGCTGTACGAGGCGCGACTGCAATCCAAGCTCGATCCCCTCAAACTCCCCCGTCACGTCGGGGTGATCCACGACGGTCACCGCCGGTATGCCCGCGCCGAAGGCCTGCCCGACTACACGGCCAGCTACCGGGCTGGGATGGAGAAGGTCGTCGAATTCCTCGGATGGGCGGGCGATCTCGGGATCGAAGCAGTGACCTGCTGGCTGCTGTCCACAGAGAACCTCGCTCGGTCCCGGGAGGAGTTGGAGCCCTACTACGACGTGCTGTGCGAGCTCTTCGAGGCGATCCCGACCGCGTCCTCGTGCCAGGACGTAACGGTCCGGCTGATCGGTAGCCTCGGATTGCTGCCGCCTCGCCTGGCGGACGCGGCCAAGACCCTCGAGGAGGTGTGCTCCAACGGACGCCGCCGGGTCACGATCGCTCTCGCCTACGGGGGAAGGCAGGAGATCGTCGACGCTGCCCGGGATCTGGTGAACCGCCTGGCGAGATCCGGGGTGCCGATCGAGGAGCTGGCAGAGCACATCGATGCCGAGAGCTTGGCAGCCCACATGTACTCGTCCGATCTCCCCGACCCGGATCTGGTGATCCGCACCAGCGGCGAGGCGCGGCTCTCCGGGTTCCTGCTCTGGCAGGCGGCGTACGCGGAGTACTCGTTCGTGGACGTGCACTGGCCCGCGTTCCGGCGGGTCGATTTCCTACGCGCCCTTCGGGATTTCACGAGGCGGGAGCGTCGCTACGGCCGGTAGTCGGGCTGGCGGCTTCGTCGCCCTCCCCGTTGGGGCACCGGCGGGGTAACAACACGAAACACCAACAGCCGCCTTAACGGCGGCCGTCGGTGTGAGTACGGAAGGAGAAGGAGTTCCCTACTGAAGAATTTATCGGTTCGGAGACCTGGAAACTTGAGCCGATACCGGCTCCAGACGAACCGAAGGCCGCCGGAAAGGCGGCCTCGGTTCGGGCTTAGACGGGAGGTAGGAAGGCATCCTGTCTGGGTTACTCTATCGGCACCGGAATGCACGAACTTGAGAGGACTCGAGAGGACTTGAAGGATTTCCTGGATGGTCTGCTGGATCGGCGCGCGGCCCTGATCGCCCATCTCAGGTCTCATGCGCTGCGTACCGACGGTCCGTTTACGCTCAGATCGGGCGAGGTGTCAGACTGGTATCTCGATGGCAGGCAGACCACGTACGACGGTGAAGGCGGGCGGCTGGTGGGTCGTTGCGTGCTCGCGGTCGTCGCCGACGACGTCACCGCGGTGGGAGGCATGACGATGGGAGCCGACCCGATCGCCGTGGCCACCGCCACCCTGGCCGACCGCCCACTCAAGGCATTCTCGGTGCGCAGGGAAGCCAAGGGCCACGGCACAGGGGGACGCCTGGTGGGCCCGGTGGGGCCGGGCGACCGGGCGGCCGTGGTCGAGGACACTGTCACGACCGGTGGGTCGATGGCCGAGGCGGTCGAGGTGCTGCGCGCTGCCGACATCGACGTGGTGCAGGCGATCGTGTTGGTGGATCGCAGCAACGGTGGGGCCGTCCGCCGGATGCAGGAGCTGGGAGTGCCGTTCACCGCGCTCGTCCTTCCGGAGGACCTCGGAGTCGGGCCATGATCCGGCTCCGCGTCGAGCGTTCTCCGCTCCGGCAGCTCCTCTTCTGTCTGGCAGGAGTCCTGCTGCTGGTGGCCGCGGTGGACATCGTGTGGACGCACAAGGTCTCGGATCCACCCGACACGGGCAACGACGGCGGCCTCACCTCGCGCGGGCTCGTCGAGCGTCGCACCGACGTCATCTGGGGGACCTTGTTCATCGTTGCAGGCGGCGCGCTGGTTCTCGTGTCGCTGGGCGGATTGACGAGCCGCCGGCCGGTCGTCGAGGTGACGGACGACGAGCTTCGTCTCAGGGTGGCCGGTCCGGCGAGGATGATCGCCATTCCCTGGAACGAGGTGGTATCGGTGCGGTCCGGGAGCGATGACGGTGACGGCCGCGTTCCGGCACGAGTGCTGCTGGTGGACGTCGTCGAGCCCGTTCGATATCCGGAGGCGCTGTGGGGCGCGGAATGGCGAGACTCGACCCTGGTGGTCGACGCCGACTCGTGGGGGATACCGCCCGAACAGGTGGCGATCCACGCCAATTTGGCGTTGGAGGCCCATCGGCGTTGGGGCACGCCGGTTCAGGAGGTGTGAGCTGGTGTTGATCGGATGCCACGTGTCGTCGGCGGACCCGCTGGTGGCGGCGGTCGAACGTGGGGCAGACCTGGTGCAGATCTTCCTGTCGAATCCTCAGTCCTATAAGGCGCCGAAGCCGCGATCCGACGCCGACGAGCTGAAGGCCGCCGGTATCCCGATCTACGTCCATGCCCCGTACATCATGAATCCGGCCTCTCCCAACAACCGGATCCGGATCCCGAGTCGCAAGACGCTGGCCGACACGGTGCAGGCTGCCGCCGGCATCGGAGCTGCCGGGGTGATCGTGCACGGCGGTCATGTGGATGACAGCGAGGACCTCGCAGTTGGGTTCGAGCGATGGCGCAAGGTGTTCGGGCAGGGGGACGAGTGGCCGGTTCCTGTCCTGATCGAGAACACGGCCGGGGGAGCGAACGCGGTGGTTCGCGAGCTGGCGAACTACGGGCCGCTGTGGGATGCGATCGGCGAGTTCAACGTGGGGGTGTGCCTCGACACCTGCCACGCTTGGGCGGCAGGTGAGGATCTGGCCACGGCGGTCGAGAGAGTGAGGGAGTTCACCGGCCGGATCGACCTGGTCCACTGCAACGATTCCCGAGATCCGAGCGACAGTCGGCGCGACCGGCACGCCAATCTCGGTGCGGGCATGATCCCCGAGGGGCTGATCGTCGGCTTCGTCAGAGAGGCAGCGGCGCCGGTGGTGTTGGAGACCCCCGACGACGACGGTGGGCAGGCCGCCGATATTGCTTGGTTGCGGGAGCGGCTCTGACGTCGATTCGCCCAGGCGGCGCCCCCGATCCCGAAGCCGGACGCCCGATACCATCGCGAGCCAGGTCGCCGTGGTGTCGCCTCCGTGCGGTTCTCGCTTGCCTCGTGACGGCTCTGCTGGCGGCGGCTTGCGCCCCGGGGGCGGCCGAGGAGGAGAACGAGCAGGCGGCTCCGCTGACCACCCTGCCCGCGGTCACGACGACAACGACGACGACAACGACGACCACCACCACGTTGCCCCCGCGCTTCACGCTCGAGGGAACGGTCGTCACGTCCGATGGCGTGCCGCTCCCCGGCGCGGTCGTCGTGGCCGGCGAGGCATCGACGGTGACCGGCGCCGACGGCGCGTTCCTCATCGAGGATGTCCCGGAGTCCACGGTGTCCATCGGCCGTCCCGCCTGGGAGCCGTCCGAGGTCGAGTTCGATGGTTCGCCGGGACCGTTGACGGTGACGCTCGAGCCGCGGCGGGTCCGGGCGTTGCGCGTGATCGGGGACGCTGCGGCCGATTCGGAGACCTTCGCCTCGCTGCTGTCGATGGCGGAGACATCGGAGATCAACGCCTTGGTGTTCGACACCAAGGACGAGGGAGGGCTCGTGCACTACGCCACCGAGGTGCAGGAGGCGTGGGACATCGGGGCGGCCGAGCCGGTCTACGACCCGGTGGCCCTCATCGCCTCCGCCCGGGAGCGGGAGCTCTACGTCATCGCCCGGCTCTCGGTCTTCGAGGACCCGATACGGGCGAAGCAGCGGCCCGAACACAAGCTGGCCGGCTCGTGGATCGATCCGACCGATCCGGAGAACTGGGAGTATCCGCTGGAACTCGCCGTCGAGGCGTGCCGCTTGGGCTTCGACGAGGTCCAGTTCGACTACGTTCGCTTCCCGGCGGGACAGACAGGAGAGGCGGCGCGGCGGCGCTATCCGACCACCCAGGCCGAGCGTGTCGCGGCCGTCGTCGGGTTCCTCACCGCGGCCGGGGAGCGGCTCCACCCCGAGGGGTGCGCCGTAGCGGCGGATGTCTTCGGGATCGTGATGTCGTCTCCCACCGACCAGGGCATCGGGCAGCGACCCGAGGAGCTGTCGGAGGTCGTCGACGTTCTCAGCCCGATGGTCTACCCGAGCCACTACGACGACGGCTGGCTCGGGTTCAGCGAGCCGAACGACCACCCGGCGGCGGTGGTCGCTGATGCACTCGACGACGGGATGGCTCGGATGGGGGGAACCGCCTTGCTGCGACCGTGGCTCCAGGCCTTCAGCTATTCGAGCGCCAGCATCCTCGCCGAAATCGACGAGAGCGAGCAGCGCGGGTTGGGCTGGATGCTGTGGAACCCGGGGAGCCGGTACTCCGCCGACGCGCTTCCGGCCGGCGACGAACCGGAGTCGGACGCCGAGAGCCCATGAGGAAGGGGGCGCCCCGTAGGGCGCCCCCTCATCGACTCGCCGTGTCGGGATTCAGGAGGCCAGGTAGCGCTCGAGGTCCCCGTTGGTGGGGTCCTGGCCCCGGGCGAAGGCCTGCACGTTGTTGCGGGCATCGACGTCCCGGTACTGCACCGGCGGGCTCTTCATGAAGTAGGAGGAAGGTGCCAGCAGCGGCCCGCCGATCCCGTCGTCCTTGGCCCGCTTGATGCACCGCACCGCATCGATGACCACACCGGCCGAGTTGGGAGAGTCCCACACCTCGAGCTTCAGCTCGGCGTTGAGCGGAACGTCGCCGAAGGCGCGGCCCTCGAGCCGGATGTACGCCCACTTGCGGTCGGACAGCCAGGGAATGTGGTCCGACGGGCCGATGTGCACGTTGTCGCTGGCGATGCCGTTGTCGAGCTGGGACGTGACCGCTTGAGTCTTGGAGATCTTCTTCGACTCGAGCCGTTCCCGTTCCAGCATGTTCTTGAAGTCCATGTTGCCGCCGACGTTGAGCTGGTAGGTCCGGTCGACGGTGACCCCGCGGTCCTCGAAGAGCCGGGCCAGGTTGCGGTGGAGGATGGTTGCGCCGACCTGCGACTTGATGTCGTCGCCGATGATCGGAACACCGGCCTCGTGGAACTTGCGGGCCCAGGCCGGGTCGGAGGCGATGAATGCCGGGATACAGTTGACGAATCCCACCCCGGCGTCGAGGGCCGCCTGGGCGTAGAACCGCGCCGCCTCCTCGGAGCCGACCGGGAGGTAGTTGACGAGCACGTCGGCGCCGCTCGCCCGGAGGGCCTCGGCGACGTCGACCGGCTCGGCTGCCGACTCCTCGATAGTCATCCGGTAGTACTTGCCGAGCCCGTCGAGGGTGGGTCCGCGCTGCACGGTGACGCCGATCTCGGGGACGTCGGTGAAGCGGATGGTGTTGTTCTGACCCATCCACATGGCCTTGCCGATGTCCTCGCCCACCTTGGTGGCGTCCACGTCGAAGGCGGCGACGAACTCGACGTCGCCGACGTGGTAGCCGGCGAGCACGACGTTCATCAAGCCGGGGACGTCCTCGCTGGGATCGGCGTTGCGGTAGTACTCGACGCCTTGGATGAGTGAGTTGGCGCAGTTACCGAGACCGGCGATCGCGACCTTGACCTTGTTCATCGATGTCCTCCCATGAGCATCCGGGGAGTGTCGACGTCGTGCTCGGATCGCGCATGTGCGATGAGCTCGTCGAGCCAGCCGATGTCGGCCTCGGCTGTTCCCACGTTGTGTTTCAGTAGCGCAATCGTGTAGTGATCGACTGAGGCCTCGGCGGGGACCTTGCGCAGCGCCTTGCGCGCATCGGTGAGCCGGGCGACCAGTTGGCTGCGTCGCCGCTTGAGGGTGCGCAGCCGCGCGGGCGGTTCGAGATACTCGAAGAACGCCAGCCGCATGCTGAAGCGGCGGTCTTCTTCCGTCTCGGTGGCGTCCGTGTCGAGGATGCGAGCGAACTCGCGCTCCCCGCGGTCGGTGAGTCGATACGCCTTGCGTCGTCCCGTCTGTCGCAGCGCCTCGATCAGCCCTCGCTTCTCGAGTCGTCGCAGGGCCGGATAGAGGGAGCCGAAGGACACCCGCAGAAACCCGAGCTCGGTGAGTTGCCGTCTGAGCTCATAGCCGTGGTGGGGGTGCCTACGGAGGAGTCCGAGCACTGCGAGATCGAGCATGGGGCGAGTATATCGATTCGATATAGATATAGCGAATCGATACATCGACTACCGGATGCCCGAGGGAACCTCGCAACTGCCCCGGGTACCCGCGACAGCAGGCGCCTTGCGTGTTGTGGCCTCACGGACCTTGAATGGGGGCACCGGACAAGGGGATCACGGGTGGACCTGCTGGGAGACCTGCATTCGTGGGTGCGCTGGCCGGCGCTGGCTGCTGTCGTCGGAGCGGTCGTGATCGCGCTGCTTCGCCATTCCGGTAGGGAATCGGTCAGCTCATCGATCTATGGCGTCGCCGTGGTCGCCCTCGACGTGCAGGTACTGCTTGGGATCCTCCTGTGGACCTTCGACGCGGGCTGGGACATGGGCACGTTCTTCAAGGCATTCCACCCGCTGGCCATGCTGCTGGCGCTCGCAGCCGCTCATGGCGGGGTGGCGCTGGCCGGCAAGCGCCCCAGACACGGCGACCTCATCACCTTGGTCGGCTTCACGATGTCACTGGTCCTGGTCGTGTTCGCCATACCGTGGGATCGCCTCTGAGCGATCCCTGGCGGCCGGCCGGTCACTCGACGAGTCTGGCGTCCTGGACGAACAGATTGCGCGTGAGTGGGTCGATGCCCGACAGCTTGCCCTCGATGATGACGGCGTCGCCTGCCGCGACCGGTCGCCGGCCGGCATCATCCGGTAACCCTGCCACCACGTCGACGTCGGTATTGCCGTAGAGGTCGCTGGAGACACGAGCCACCGTGATGGAGGCCCTCACGCCGGGGCCTGTTCCGAGGTCGGGATCATTGCGGAAGGGTGCGGCGCTCTTGACGCGGCCTTCCCATCGGATCGATGACCTACGGTAGGTCGCATTGAACTTGGCGAGTGTCTCGAAGCTCAAGTCGTCGCCGCCGAAGAGGTCAACGGCGATCGGCTCGGGGTCGGCACTGACGACTCCTGGGGAGAGCGACGGCTCGGGGATCGGCTTGCCGAGCGTCTTCCTCCAGCCGGCGACCTCGGGGTCTGCGGGCAGCAGCGTCTCCAGGTCGGTGAGCCGCTCGGCGGCAGCTGCCTCGTCGCCCGCCGAGGCGAGGGTGTCGAGCTCTCGCAACCGGTTGTCGATGTCGTACGGGTCTGCGGAGGCGAGGCGGCCGAACTGCTCGGCGATCGCCCGCAGCTCCCCACGGTGGCGGGCGCCGATCAACTCGTCGGCTTCCGCTCCGCCGGTGGTGCCGCCGAAGACTCGGGCGGTGGCGAGGAGCCGACGCGTCGTGGAGACCAGGGCGTCCGTATCTCTGGTGAGCCCGGATCTCTCGTAGCCGATGTGGCCGTCTCGCACCTGTACCTGGGGGTAGACGGCGAGGAGCCTGATGAGCGAATCGCGCACGGCAGGCGTGAGCAGCGCCGCCAGTTTCTCCGGATCCGAGGTCTTGACGATGAACGCCTCGTCGAAAGACGGATCGCCGATCTCGATATCCTGGGCGCCGAACATCTTGGAGAGTCTCCTGAGGGCATGCTCCCGGCTGAGAGCGAAATCGAACCCCTGCGACGGGTACTCGACCCGGAAGCGGGTGTCGGTGTGCTGCGACTTGCCGCTGCTGTGTGTGACAGTGTCGATCCGGATCGTATGACCGGCGGACTGCCCGGTGATCGTGGGCCGCGAGAATGGGCCCGACGGCGTGAACTCGAGGCCGAGTCGCTGCGCAGCATCAGCCCACCGGGCGTTGGTCTCACGGCTGTAGGTGACCACGAACCAGACCGCGAGAGCGACGACTCCGACGCTGGCGAGAGGGATCAACAGCCACAGCATGCTCGGGAGTCTATGACACGGCGCCGGGTTTCGGGCGGCGCCATCGAGCTCGTGATGGTGCCGGCTCGCCTCGGGCGGCGGGGAATGCCCGGCGAGTCGGTAGGGTTCCCGGATGAAGAGACCCGTGGCACGGGCGACCCCCGATGGGGCGGCCGAGGCAACCGGCGCGGGCAACCGGCGACGGAATCGATGTTCCCCCAACCCGAAGGGTGGGGAGAGAGGACCACGACGACGATGTCGACAACCATGACCGCTCCCGAGATCCTGGCCCGCAAGGGCGGCGCCAAGATTCGCATGATCACCGCGTACGACGCCCCGACGGCCCGCATCGCAGACCGGGCCGGCGCCGACGTCATCCTGGTTGGGGACTCGGTGGCCAACGTCGTGTTGGGACGTGGCGACACGCTGGCGATGACGATTGACGAGATGGTCTATCACACCAGGGCCGTCGCCGGCACGGCGCCGCACGCCCTGGTGGTGGGCGACATGCCGTGGCTGAGCTACCACACCTCCGCTGAGGACACGGTGCTCAACGCCGGCCGGCTGGTGCGGGAAGGGGGCGCCGAGGCCGTCAAGCTGGAGGGCGGCCGCAAGCGGGTTCCGATGATCGAGGCGGTGCGCGACGCCGAGATCCCGGTGATGGGACACCTCGGGTTGACGCCGCAATCGGTGCACGCCATGGGCGGCTACCGAGTGCAGGGCCGGAAGGCAGCCGATGCGTATGAGCTGGTATCGGACGCCAGGGGGCTGGCCGATGCCGGGGTGTTCGCGATCGTGCTCGAAGGCGTACCCGACCTGCTCGCCGAGATGATCACCGCCGAGGTGGCGGTGCCGACGATCGGGATAGGCGCCGGTGCGGCCTGCGACGGCCAGGTGCTCGTGTTCCACGACGTGCTCGGTCTCGGTGAGGGCCGCCTTCCCAAGTTCGTGCGGCAGTATGCCGATCTGTCGGCCGTCGCGGTCGCCGCGCTGGAGCGCTTCTTCGAGGACGTCCAGAGCGGGGCGTTTCCGGGGGAGGATGAGACGTATCACATGCCCGAGGAGTCGGCCGCAATCCTGCGCGAGCTTCGTGAGAGCGCCGGCACGCTCCCGGGCGCCGGCTTGGTGGCGGACGACCTTCTCGCCGACGAGGCGATGGAGCGTTAGCGAGGTCTCCTCAAGGACCGGCCGCCGGGGCCGTAGGCTGACCCCATGTCGAGGGCTCGCTGGACGTTGATGGCGATCGTGGTGGTGACGGCCGCCTCGTGCGGTGAGACGGCAGCGACCACGACGGCAGCGACCACGACGGC
>CAZMSN010000006.1:62049-78401 GCA_964569015.1 uncultured Acidimicrobiaceae bacterium
GACGGCAGCGACCACGACGGCAGCGACCACGACGGCCGTCGCGGGGCCATTCGCCGATTTCTCAATCGCCGACATCGCCGTGGCGGGCACTTCGCTGCGAGTCGCGGTCGCCGACACCGGCGCGCTGCGGGCGCGAGGGCTGATGGGCGTGACGGATCTCGGGGAGCTGGACGGGATGCTGTTCGTCTTTCCTGCCGACACGGCGGGCGGCTTCTGGATGAAGAACACCCTGATCCCCCTCGACATCTGGTTCTTCGATGCCGCCGGAGCATTCGTGGACGCACTCGCGATGGAGCCGTGCGAGGCCGACCCCTGTCCGGTGTACGAACCGTCGGCGGCCTATCGCTGTGCGGTGGAGACTCCGGCGGGATCCCAGGCCGAGCCGGGGCCCGACGCCATGCTGGAGATCGTGGGGTCCTGAGGCACCCGGCTGGTTCAATGCCACGGCTGTGGTTACAATCGACCCGCCTGCGAACACCCCTGCTCCCGGAGCGTCCGGGGGCCGCTCGTTCCGGCGAGTGTCCAGAGGAGGTGATGTTTCTTGCGTTCGTATGAGTTGATGATGATCCACCGGCCTGAGATGGCCGAGACGGACGTCCGTTCCCACATTGGCGAGGTCGAATCGGCCATCGCCGACGGCGGCACCGTCACCGACACCGATTTCTGGGGAAAGCGGCGCTTTGCCTACGAGATCGATCACGTCCACGAGGGCTACTACTCGGTGCTGCAATTCAGCGGCGAGACCGATCTGGTGGAGCGCCTCAACCGGGCCCTCGGACTTCACGACGCCGTGATCCGCCACAAGATCATCCGCCGCAGCGACGCGTGAGCTATTCCGTGTCGCACCCGTCCCACACACTGATAGATGAGATGAGCACACAGAGCAGAGAGAGCAGCGATGAGTAACAACAGTGTGACCCTGATCGGAAACCTCGTCGACGATCCCGAGCTGCGGTTCACCCCATCGGGTGTTGCCATGGCCCGGGTGCGGTTCGCCGTCAATCGCCGCTACCAGGATCGCAACAACGAGTGGCAGGAAGAGACCAGCTTCTTCGGTGGCACCTGCTGGCGCGACATGGCAGAGAACGTGGCCGAGTCCCTGCAGAAGGGCATGCGAGTCATCGTGACTGGCCGCCTCGAGCAGCGGAGCTGGGAGACGGCCGACGGCGACAAGCGCTCGATCATCGAGGTTCGCATCGACGACATCGGCCCTTCGGTGAGGTGGGCGACCGCCTCGGTCACTCGCACCCCCCGTGCTTCGAGCGGCGACTACGGCGGCGGTGGTGGGGGCGGTGGTTCCAGCGTGCCGCCCGCGCCTACTGCTCGTGATGACTACGGGCCGGACGAGGCCCCGTTCTAGGTTCCAAGGAGGACACCGACTATGCCCCCAAAGAAGCGTGTGAAGCGCAGACGCCTTACCGCGGCGGACGCCCGGCGCAAGAAGAAGGTTTGTCAGTTCTGCCGGCAGAACGCCGAGCCGATCGACTACAAGAACATTGCCGTTCTTCGCAAGTACATGTCCGACCGCGGCAAGATCCGGGCCCGCCGGGTGACCGGCGCCTGCTCCATCCACCAGCGCAGGATCGCCATGGCGATCAAGAACGCCCGTGAGATGGCCTTGTTGCCCTACACCCAGACGCGCTCCTGATGGAAGTCATCCTCACCAAAGACGTTCCCGATCTGGGCAGCAAGGGCGACATCGTGCAGGTTGCGGATGGATACGCCCGCAACTTCCTCCTGCCCAAGCACAGGGCGGTGGCGGCGACTGCGGGAGCGGTGCGCCAGGCCGAATCGATGCGTCGCGCCCGAGAAGAAGCCGAGATCCGCGCCAAAGCCGAGGCCGAGCAGCTCGCACAGGCGCTCGTCGGCTCCCGTGTCGTGGTAGCCGCCCGTTCGGGAGACGAAGGCAGACTGTTCGGATCGGTCAGCACGGCCGACGTCACGGTGGCCATCAAGAAGTTCACCGGCATCGAGATCGACCGCGACATCGTCCGGGTCGAAACCCCGATCAAGGAGATCGGCCTGCACGAGGTGATACTGCAGCCCCACCCCGAGGTGGAGTTCCGACTGACACTCGACGTGATCCCCGCCTGATCGTCCTCGCCGATGGCGCGTTCTGCACTTGCTGCACCGGCCGCGATCGGCGAGTCGCGACGGCACGCGTGAGGGCCTGAGGCGAGGGCGGGAAAAGAAAACACGCCTCGCGAAATCCCGCCTGGCTTCGGGCTTCCGGGATCACGACGACGGTCGTACACTCGTCGATGCCTTCCCCGGACGACCTCTGAGGGGTTCCCCGCGCGCCCCGGTTGTGTCACACCCGGCGTGTACAACCGGTAGTGAGAGGGCGCAGAGCTCTCGACGAGGAGGACCGAGAACGTGACATCAGTGATCGACCGGGAGCGCCAGCTCCAGGTCCCTCCCAGCAGCATCGAGGCTGAGGAATCGGTGCTGGGCGCGGTGTTGCTCTCCTCCGATGCCGCCAACATCGCCCTCGAGAAGCTCCACGCCGAGGATTTCTATCGTCCGGTCCACCAGAACATCTTCGAGGCCATCGTTTCCCTGTTCGACGCCAACGAGCCGATCGACGCGGTCACGGTCTCAGAGGCGCTGCGGCGGAGCGGAACCCTCGATCGGGTCGGGGGCGTCGGCTACCTCACCCAATTGCTCGATTCGGTACCGACGGCGTCGAACGTGGAGCACTACGCCGCGATCGTCGAGGAGCACGCCCTGCGCCGTCGGCTGATGAGGGCCGGTGGTGAGGTTGGCTCGCTGGCGACGTCGGTCGACCAGCCGATCAACGACGTACTCGACCGTGCCGAGCAGGCAGTGTTCGCTGTGTCGGAGCGCCGGGTTGGCGATGGCCTGGCCCTGATCGACCCCCTGCTGGGACCTGCCATCGAACGGGCCGAGGAGCTCAATCGCCTCGGCACCGAGGTCACCGGGCTCTCCACCGGGTTTCGCGACCTCGATCGCAAGCTGGCCGGGCTCCATCCCACGAATCTGGTGGTGATTGCCGCCCGGCCCGGCATGGGCAAGACGGCCCTGGCGCTGAACATGGCCCAGAATGCCGCCCTGCAGGAAGCGCCGGTGGCGATCTTCTCGCTCGAGATGAGCCGGGAGGAGGTGGTGACTCGTCTGCTGTGTGCCCAGGGCCGGATCGACTCGCAGCACTTGCGAACCGGCCGACTCACCGAGTCTGATTTCACCAAGCTGTCGCACGCCGCCAGCGTGCTCTACCGCAAGCCCATCTACGTGGACGACTCGCCGGGGCTCACCGTCACCGAGATCCGGGCGAAGTGCCGGCGGCTGCGGCGCCGGCCGGGGTTGGGCCTGGTGATCGTCGACTACCTCCAGCTCATGCAGGGGACGTCGGGCGAGAATCGGCAGCAGGAGATCGCCACCATCAGCCGCAACCTCAAGAACCTGGCACGTGAGTTGCATGTGCCGGTGATCGCCGTGTCACAGCTCAATCGAGCCTTGGAAGCCAGGGAGGACAAGCGGCCCCGCCTCGGCGACCTGCGCGAGAGCGGGGCGATCGAGCAGGACGCCGACGTCGTCATGTTCATCTATCGCCATGAGTACTACTACCCGGAGGCGCAGGAGACCAAGGGTATGGCCGAGATCAACATCACCAAGCACCGGCAGGGCGCCATCGGCCGGATCGACATGACATTCCTTCCCGAGTTCACGCTCTTCGCCGACATGGGCCGCGACGCTCAGGTGATGTAGCGGACCGGATCGATCAGATGCAGCGGCCGTCCTCGGAGACGCCGCGTCCGCACAACAGGGTCAGTTCCACGGTGCCGAGCGTGAACCCCTCGCCCCCGGCGTCGGGCTCACCGAAGACGTGCAACCGGACGCCCACCTGTGCGTCGTCTGCGAGCCCGATCACGTCGTAGGTGATCTCGCCCAAGTCACCGACTGTCGGCGCCACCGTGACCGTGATCCCGGAATCGATATCGGTCGAGGCATGTGCCTCGGCGACGACACGGCCCAGGTCGACCATGGTCTCCGCCGCCGGCGTGTCACCGATCTTGGCAATGGTGTCAGAGGTGGCGTCAGAGGTGGCGCCGAGGTAGGCGACGTAGTGGGTGTTGACCCAGCCGGTCGTTCCCGCAACCACGACCTCGGTCCAGATCGATCCGGAGAGCAGGCGGGAGCGCCCGGCGGCAACGACATCGTCGGCCGTCGGCTCGAGCATGGCGACGACGTCGTAGGACACGCCCGGTCCCTCCCGGACGTTGAGCACGTCATCGTGGGCGACCCCCACCACTCCCAGGACGTCGCCTTCACGCCAGAACATCTCGAACGGTTCCCCGGGCAGTGTGGTGGTGGTATCGGGGACCGTGGTGGTCGTGGTATCGGGGACCGTGGTGGTCGAGGTATCGGGCGATACGGTGGTGGTGGTGTCGGGGGGCGCCGTCGTAGACGTGTTCTCCGAGACTGTGGTCGAGGTCGCCGCTGTGATTGCGGTGTCGTCGCCGCCACATGAGGCGGTCACGAGGGCACAGGTGATGCCGACAACGGCGAGACGTCGGCACAGGCGATTGCATGAGGGCGGGTTCATGGTCGGCGTCTCCTTGTCGGCCGGATGCTCTCCTTGACGACGTCACCGCGCTGCCGAGAGTTCCCGGGATTCATCCTGGCCGCGGGTCGCATGAACGACCGAGGGTACCCGTCTGGCTCTCCGGTGGCGTGCCACCGTGGCCCGCAGGCGCGATCCCTAGACTCGACGGGTGTCTCGAGAGGCCAAACGAGCGGAGAGCCGCGATGGCGAACCTGTCATCGTCGTGAGTCTCACCCGATGTGGTTCGACCCTGCTACAACGGGTCCTCAACGTGCATCCGCAGCTGACGATCTGGGGTGAGCATTATGGCGCGCTCCGGGGAATCCAGGCTGCCCTCGAGGCCATTCGGCGGTCGGCCCGCCTAATCGATCGGGGCTTTGCCCTCCGAAGTTCCCTCATCGGACCGCTCGACGATCCGGAGGATGTCTCGCCGCACATCAATCCGTTCTCCGCTGCCGGCTTCGAAGAAGCGATTCGACAGTTCATCGTGCAGACTTTCACCGCCCAGCTGCCCCCGGACGTGCGCTGGGGATTCAAGGAGGTGCGCTACTTCAGTCGCGAGATCACGTTCCTGCTCGGTCTCTTTCCCGCGGCACGCGTCATCGTTCTGGTACGGGAACCCGCGGCCCAGATCAGCAGCTACCTACGCGTTCCGTGGCGCAAGCCTCCAGCGGCCGGTGATGCCGGCTTTCGGGTGGCGGTCGACGAGGCGATGGCGAAGCTCGCCACAACGTGGACCGAGAAGTACGCGGAGTTGCGCGACGTCGCCGAGGCATACCCCGACGCGGTGCTGATCCAGCGCTACGAAGACCTCAGATCCGACCGTCTCGATGTGTCGGCGCTCTTCGGGCATTGTGGCGTCGACTCACCTCCCGCCGGCTCGGTGGAGAGCGTTCTCGATAACCGCAACTGGTCGTCGGACGTCTCGAGCCACTGGTCTGCTCCACAACTCAAAATACTCCGAGTTGCTCTCGAGGAGCTTCGCTTCCCCGAGGAGTACTCGAGCGTTCACGCCTTCTACTACGGGACGTGATCGACGCTGAGGGGCCGGCGAATTCGCTCGGCCGGCGACTGGGTTGGGTGTGCGGCCGATGGCCTGTCCAAGGAGACGTCTTCTCGCCCGGTCAGCCACCTCGAGCGTCGAGAGGAATCGTCTCCCATGACCCATCGGCGTGCTGCAGCAGCAGGCAGAGCCCGTCGGTGAGTCCCTGAACGACCGCTTCGAGATCCCCGACCGTTCCCGGATCGAGGTCGGTGCGCTGGTGGATACTGACCTGTTCGGCGACGGCGGTGGCGGAACGTACCGCGGCCGGGTCTGCCGCGCTGATCACCAGGAGCCAGAGTTCCGGCTCGGCGGTGACCACCGGCGCTCGTCCACGGTCCGAGTGGAGCACGCTCCAGTGGTATCCGCCCAAGACACCGGCGCCGGCGAGGATTCCGAGGCTCGGAGCCAGCGTCCGCATCAAGCTGAAGCTCTCGCCGTCGAGAAGTTCCATCAGCAGGCCGTAGACGACCGCGATGAATGCCGGAATAGCCGCCAGGATCGACAGACCGACCAGGATCGAGATCATCGTTCGCCGCGAAGGTGAGACGAGCTCAACCGGATCGTCGGCAGCACGCCGCTGCATCACCAACCACTGGCTCCACCAGAGGCCTCCCCCGATCAGAGCGGCGATCACTCCGCCGAGTGCGAGATCGAAGGTCTCGTCGACGAAGGTGCCGGGAGACACCGCGTACAGGCCGGCAGACACTACGGAGGCGATGCCGGTGGCGCCGGCGATCGCTCCGATGGCAGCCAGCATGGCCCTGGCGCCACGATCGGCCGGGCTCGGCATAGCCAGGATCCGTCGATGGTGCAGGGCCGAAGCGATTCCCACGATCGCCAGTGCCAACGACACCGGTGCCGGCTCGAGCTGTTTTGCGAGAGTGGCTGCTTCAGGTGAACCGATCCACCATTCGGCCAACAGGAACAGGATCACCGCAGAGGATCCGATCGCGATCGTTGTCGGTAGGGCTACGCCGCCGATCAGGCAGTAGCCCGTTCTGAAGCCCGACTCGGGACCGCGCGCTGCGTCCCGCAACCATGCCAATGTCCAGACAAGGGCGGCGGGAATCAGCCACAGGATCGGGTCGGCGAGGTTCTCGAGTCCCTGGCTGCTGTCTGCGAGGGTCGAGTTGGTGATCGCGGCCAGGCCTCTATCGAACAGGAGGGACAAGAACCACACGGACGTGCCGAAGAGCACGGCCATCGAGATGCCCGACCAGGCCAATCGGGAGAGACCGAGGCGTGTCGGGTACTTCCTCTCGACCCGATAGCAGGCCCACCACAACGCCGACCAGGCCACCGCCATTCCGGTCGATTCCGACAGCTCGCCGTTGGTGAAACCCACCAGGACGGCGCCGACGGTGCTCAGCGCCACGATCAGCGCCACCGAGGAGACTGCCAAGTGCGCAAGAGTCCATGCCCCCGGCGCGTCTTCGATCAGCCCCTTGGATTTGATCCAGAGACCAATCGCCAGCGGCAGGCCGATCACGAGAAGCGATATGGCACTGGCCAGTTCGGCGCTGGTGTCTCGGTAGAGAGCATCGTCGGCCAGCAGAGATCGCACGAGGGTCGAGACACCGGCGGCGGTCAGGATCCAGCCCAGGCCACACAGGCCGAAGAGGAACCCGAAGCGAAGAGCGTTGGGATCACGAGGTGCTTTGTGCTCTCCGCCAAAGAGCTGCTTTGCGAAGAACACCAGTAGACCGATGACCACCAAGGGGAGCAAGAAACGGAACATGCCTCACCACCGTTCACAGAGGGAATAGGGGGCTTCGTTGATTCGCCAACCGTCGTCGGTTCTGGTCAGACGGAATGTTCCGTGGCTCGACCAGCCGGGTTCAAATGGGCTGTCCGATGATCGGGTGATCTCCACCTCGACCATGGCACGGTCGCCGGTGACCTCGACGTCTTCGAGCGTTACTGCTGTGATCTCGTCGTCCGACCGAAGTCGCGTGCAGCCGCGGCTCGTCGGCGCCAAGAGCTGTTCTGCGGCCACATGGTCGTGGTCGAAGAGGGCCGTGACCAGCTGCTGAACGACTCCCTCCGGAGTGGCCGGATCCAAGTCGGCGGTAGATGACTTGACGATGGTGAGCACGACCGCTCCGAGGAGGAGGAGTGCCGTGAACGCCATGAAGGCTCGGGAGATCGTCTTCTGACTCATGGGCCTCATCATGGGCCCGACGGTACAGGTTCTGATATCCGGGAACACCCCTATTCCCGCCTCAGGGGGACCACGGTGGCGGACGAGCACCGACCCGGCCGATCGTCCCTGCGGTCTCACGGCTACCCCGTTGACCTCGACCACCCGGGTCTCGTGGCGGCGAGATCCGAAGAGGACCGCAGCCTCGGGAAATCGGCATGTTGTGGGGCTCAGCCTTTGACGCGATCTCTGGTGTGCCCAGGCCGGGCGTGCTGTTCGATGAAGGCGATGATGTGGTCGGCGACGTCGACACCGCTGACGCGCTCGATGCCCTCAAGGCCCGGCGAGGAGTTCACCTCGAGTACCAGGGGTCCGTGGGCGGACTGGACGATGTCCACGCCGGCGACGTTGAGCCCCATGGTCTTGGCGGCCTTGACCGCCATGGCCCGCTCCTGCGGATTGAGCTTGACGACTTCAGCCGAGCCGCCGCGATGGAGGTTGGACCGGAATTCGTCGGGCGCGCCCCGGCGCCGCATGGCTGCCACCACTTTCCCGCCTACGACGAAGGCGCGGATGTCCGTCCCGTTTGCCTCACTGATGAACTCCTGGACGAGGATGTTGGCGTCGAGCTGACGGAACGCCCCGATCACTGATTCGGCGGCCTTCCGTGTCTCCGCCAACACGACACCGAGGCCCTGCGTGCCCTCGAGGAGTTTGACCACCACCGGTGCTCCACCGACCACGTCGAGCAGACCGGCGATGTCGTGGGTCGAGTGGGCGAAGCCGCTGATCGGCATGCCGACGCCGGCGCGGGCCAGGAGCTGCATCGAGCGGAGTTTGTCGCGGGCGCGGGTGATCGCCTGCGATTCGTTGACCGGGTACACGCCCATCATCTCGAATTGGCGCACCACGGCCGTCCCGTAGAACGTGTACGTGGCTCCGATGCGTGGGATGACGGCCTCGAAATCGAGAGACTCCCCCCGGTAGAGCACGCTGGGGCGTGTCGAGGTGATGTTCATGTAGCAGCGGAGGTAGTCGACGACGTGTACCTCGTGGCCGCGGGATTCGGCTGCCTCGTAGAGGCGCGAGGTCGAGTACAGCGACGCCTTGCGCGACAGGATCCCGATGTTCACGTTGCCCGCCGGCGGCTGCTCACCAGGAAGGAGCGGCCCGGATCGACGAGGAAGCGGCTCCGCACCGCCTGGCGGCCGAGGAGCATACGGAAGCCCATGGCATCGCGACGGGTCAACGTCAACTCGACCGGCCACGTCTCGCCGCCGAGCGCGATCGTCGCGAGAATCACGGGTCTCGTCTCCGATCGGCCGCTCGAGCTGCGGACCCTCCTCTCGTCGATGACGGGAGCCTCGACGTGGATGGCGGGGTGAGTGCGGCGTTGAAGAGGGTGCAGGGAGAATCGTACGAACGGGATTCCCTCATGAGTGGCGCGCTCCAGATCGAAGGCGTGGAGCGCTGATGAGCGCGCTCCCGTGTCCACCTTCGCCTTGATGGCCTCGACTCCGATCCCCGGCATGGCGAGCCATTCCCTCCAGCCGATGATCCGTCGGGTCACGGAAGAGGAGGAGACCCGGTCGGCCGGTTCGGAGTGCTCACTGCTCGGCGTCGTCTTTTCTTGACACGTCGGTCTGTGTAGAGGCCTCTTCTGCGGCCTCTTCTGCGGCCTCTTCTGAGGCCTCTTCTGCGGCGGCGATCGCCTCGTCGGCGTCGGTCTCGGAGGAGGTCTTCTCGCGGATCTTCTCGATCGCGTCGCTGGTGAAACCGCTGAGCTTCTTGCCGCCGGTAGCGGCGGCCGAGCCGGCACGCTTCAGCACAGGCTTGGCCTTCTCAGCGCCCTTGCTCGCGGCCGAGCCGGCACGCTTCAGCGCGGGCTTGGCCTTCTTGGTGCCGGTGCGGAACCAGCCGCCGATGCGGTCGAGTAGCGCCTTCCATCCCTTCGGCTCAGGTGTTGGCGCATCTCCGGTGAGGAGTTGTATGACGGGGTGAAACATGGGCAGATCCTTTCTCGGGGGAGGTGTTCCTTGCTGATGAGATGTCTGCGAGCTGAGAGGATCTCGATGTCGAGTGACTATACCGATACCGTACTCGAAGACTGCGAGTCGGTTCGCCCCAATCGAGGCGCTGCTACATCACTGCCGTCAACCGGTTCGAGGTTGGCTGATCGTTTCGGACCGACCTCGAATCTGTGACGGGCCCGGGCAAGAGGGCGGCTGCGGCGCGCCGGGGCGCTCTTCGGCGGGCTGCTCTCTCCTCCGACCCCCGTCCCGTCATCGGGATCGATCCTCCGTTCCTCGATTCGAGGATCGAGCGGATGGGCGATTTCGCTCCGCTCGTGAGGCTATCGGCGCCGGGCCGACCCGATGAAGACCCGATTCGTCGGCTTCGCCGGCCGAATCATCGTGTGTATCTGGCCCGAATCCGTGGCGAGAAGCGATCCGTACCGGTGGTGGATGGCCTCGACGCTCTCATAGACCCGAACATGAGCAGCCGCGTCGTAGGTCGGCACGGTATACACGACGAGCGCGCCTTGAGGGATCGCCGCCAGCAGGCCGAGATCATCCTCGATGTGTTCCAAGACCTCTATCACGATGAACGTGTCGAATTCCGGAAACCTCGCTCGAATGTGTGGATCGCGCAGGTCTCCGACATGGAACTCCAACTCAGGCACGTAGCGTCTCGCCTCCTCGATGCGGGTCGGAGAGAAATCGACCCCCCAGTACGACGTGACCCCGTGGTGGGTGAGGAGGCGGGCGAAGCGGCCCGTTCCGCAGCCGAGATCGGCAACGCGGCAATGAGGGACGGGGACGAGAGTCACTGCCACCTGATAGAGATCGAGCCATGGGCTCTTCTCCAGCGGCAGGAGGAAGTTGTCCACGTTCTCGTCGTAGAACTCGGCGGACATCTCCTGTCCCATGCCTACCCCTTCTTCGGTCGGCGGCCCGCGATGCGGCGCATCGCCGCGTGTCATGGAACCGGAGGCGGCGGAACGTCGGAGGAGCCTACTCGGCTGGTCGGGCGACGGCATCATCGGTGCGGCGTGCTCAACGCGCCGCACCTGCGTCTGGTGGTTCTCTTCGTCGCCACCTGCAACGATGTCGCCATGATGCCCGTCGACGTGGTCGTGGCCGAGGCGACGGTAGAGGATGCCGGGGAGATCCTCTGCCTGCAGCGGGCCGCCTACCAGAGCGAAGCACTCCGCTACGACACCCCGCGCCTTCCCCCACTCACCCAGAAACTCGACGAGTTGCGTGAGGATTTCCGGGCAGGGCTCGTCCTCAAAGCGACGATGGGCGGACGAATCGTTGGTTCGGTCCGGGCGACGGTCGAAGGCCGGACCGCCTTCATCGGCCGCCTCATCGTGGCCCCCGATCTCCAGCGCCGCGGCATCGCCTCGCGCCTCATGGAGGAGATCGAAACGGCGCTGGCGCCCGCGGTCGATCGTTTCGAGCTCTTCACCGGCGACCGCAGTGAGGAGAACCTCGCTCTGTACGAACGGCTCGGCTACTCCGCCTTCGATCGGCGGGAGGTCGGCGACGGTGTGGAGCTGGTGTTCATGGAGAAGCGGCATGCAGGGGCGTGATCCTGTGCGGCGATGAGCAGGGCGAGGGGCATGCGTAGTCGGAGAACCTCGACGTCGGCGCTTCGCGGTGCAGCAGAAACCGCTGTACCTGAGACGCTTGCTCCGGCCCGAGGTCAGGCGACGACGTCGGGCTCTGGCTCTTTCTGTTGGGAGGCTGCGAACTCGCGCTCGCGCTCGCGATACCAGGCGATCTTGTGGGCGAGCCGCTCCATGTGCCCGTCCAGCTCCTCGAGCCGAGCTTGTAGCTCGACCTGGTGGTGGCCGAGCAACGCGGTTCGCTCGCCGAGCGTCTCGTCACCAGCTCGGGTGAGCGTCATGAACGTGAGCATGCTCCGGATCGGCATGCCTGTCGCTCGCAGCATGGTCAGGAAACTCACGGCCTCGAGGTCGCCGTCTCGGTAACGACGCCTTCCGCTCGCCTCTCGCTGGATCGGCTCGAGCAAGCCGATTCGCTCGTAATAGCGCAGGGTGTGCGCACTGACGCCGGTCTGTTCGGCTGCCTCCTTGATCGTGTAGGTGCGTTCCATGAGTCGCATGGTAAGGGCCTGAGCGTATCCGCGGGCACGATGATTGTCCGGAACGCAGTCGGTGCCTAGTGCTTCTCGAGCTGCCCCACGAGATCTCCGTACTTGGCCTGCTTGCTCCCGGCGCTGACGGACATCGAGATGGCGAGCGCTTCGAGAACCTCGTCTCGTCCGACTCCGTATTTCTGTGCTCTCGCATGGTGGTACTCGATGCAGGGCACGCAGTCGGCCATCACCGAGCAGGCAAGCGCAATCAGCTCCTTGGTCTTGCCGTCGAGAACGTTCGGCTCGTAGACCTCGCTCGCGAATGACTCGTAGAGGCGGTATGCCGCTTCGGACAGGAACATTCGAATCTCCTTCCAGGCGTCGTGACACGATCACATGTGTGAACTTGAGTGGTGTTTCGAGCGTAGCTCTGAGAGCGCACTCGAAGTCAATGGCGAATGCGGGTCGTGGAGGCGGGGCCCGGGTCGTGGAGGCGGGGCCCGGGTCGTCAGGTGTAGCCAGCTCGAGCAGGCGATCGTCACGCTCGACGCCTGGTGGCTCCGCGGCTCCGGGCCTCCGCCTGATATCGAATTTGGATGCCCGCGCAGTAGGTACGCTTTGCCGAGCGACGCGAGGAGTCACCCATGGTCTTCGACTCGTTCAACTGGAAGGGCCGTTTCGGGCCGATGGAGTTGCGGCTCTCGGAGCACACGTTTGCCCCCTCGACGATCTCTTCGATGATCGCCGAGTCACTACGAATCGAGAAAGACGACGTCGTGATCGACGTGGGTTGCGGGTCGGGAATCCTCGGGATCATCGCGGCCAAACTCGGGGCTTCTCGGGTCCACGCCACTGATGCGAGTCCCGACGTGATCACTATCGGTCAGACGAATGCGACCGTCCACGGTGTCGCCGATCGAATCACCTTCTACCAGGGCGACCTCTTCGACCCCATTCCCGGAGACGTCGTTGCCGACGTCATCATCGGCGACGTCTCCGGCATCCCGGATCCGATCGCCCGGGAGAGTGGGTGGTTCCCCAGCGGGCGCGGCGGCGGGCCCAAGGGTTGCGAACTCCCGATCAGGATGCTCGAGGCGGCCAAGCGCCGCCTGGCGGCGGGCGGCCGAGTGCTGTTGCCGACCGGGTCGCTTCAGGACGAGGCGGCGATCCTGCGGGTGGCGCGCTCCATCTACGGCGCACTCCGCAAGCTCGGCGAGAGGGTCATCCCGCTTCCCACCGCGTTGGGTGAGAACCCGGCGGTCCGCGACCTGGTCGATGCCGGCGTCGTCGCGCTCACAGAGCGCGGATCACGGATGGTGTGGGAAGCCAGGGTGTGGGAGTGCGCGCTGGATCGTGCCGGCTGACATCCGCAATCTGAGAGTCGCCGTCCGCCGAGCCCCCTGTCCCTCGGCGGACGGTCTACCCGCCCCGTCCCATGGCAGTTTCTGAGGCTATCCAACCGCGGAAGAATCCTCCAATCGCGGGGCAGCCCCCTCGGAAGGGGGCTGCCGCTATGACCCCGGACGGCCGCTCTGAGGAGGAGTCGGAGGGAAGGGGACCTCCGGTTGTGTTCCGGTGGAGTGGAACACCGCCCAGGTTGTTGAGTACTACGTCGGCAGCCGTGCCCGTTTCAGGAGCGTCATTGTCGCTTTGATCACCGGTACTAGTCAGATGCCGCAGCGGCGAAGACGTCGGCTCCGGGAGCCCGGATGGTCAGGCCTCGAGCACGCAGAACAGGTTGCCTTGTGCCGGGCGCGGAACGTCGACTCCATGAGGCCTTTGGATTGTCTACCCCGTCGTGCCCTGCGGACGGTCGGGCACCGACTAGCTCGACCGCCCGTGCGGGCATCCTCGGTCGAGTAGGGAGGGAAACCGAAGAGTCGCGCGCTTGCTGGGCACGCCTACCATCACGAGCATGACGACGTTGCATCCGGATATCACTGCTGAACTCGAACGAGCCGAAGACGTAGTTCGCGGGCTCGAAGGTACCACCCTCGAAACCATTTCGATTGCGAGTCTCGATGTGAGGGATGCAGCGTTCCTCGGCGCAAACATCTCGAAGTTGTCGCCGCTCATCAGCAACCTTGTCGAGCGGCGCGTGGTCGCTGCACTCGAAGCCGCAGAGAACCCGAATGGATGGCGGTGGGTACGACAAGACCCCGGCTTCCCGGACGCGGCGCTGCTCGATCAGCATGGCCAGTCGCTCGATGCGGGCTACGAGGTCAAGGCTTGGTATGCCCTCTCGACCGAGATCACGAGTCGTTTCCGGGAGTCCCGAGATCGACTGCTCGGCAAGGATATTCGCCTGCTGCTTGTTGCATGGATGATGGATCACATTGTGTACGGACAACCGATTGTCCTGGGCGTGATCGCCGTTGATGCCGTATCGCTAGCAGAAGCCCGCGATCATCACTACCACGATCCTCCTCGATACCTGATTGTCGAACCCGAGGACACAGCGAACCGCACGGCGAATCTCCAACAGTCGGTCGTCAGCGGTCATCGCCTTCAAGCCGACAACGAACACATGGCAGGGTCGGCTCGCATGATGGTGGCTGGCATGGGTGAAGCGGACGCGATTGCGGACCCATACTCGGCTGAGACCGAGCAACTCGTGGCGAAGCTCCTGAACACTTACGCCTATCGCCTCGATACCAACTTCGCCAAAATCGACCGTATCAACCATCCGGGGGTAGAGGGATTCAAGGAGGGCGTCCTCGCATCGACGTTCGACAACCGCACTGTCGCCGAATGGAGCCAGACCCTCAGGCGGTTGTCGTCCGACGGGGATGATGCGGTCGCAGCACTCGACCTGATCCGTACAAAGATCTACGGCAGCGAAAGCTGACGAGCTAGCCCGGTAGCTAGCTCACCTCGTCGGGCGGAGCTGAGGCGTTCCTCAGCTACATCAGCGAACTCATCGACGATTTCCGCTGTGTAGGCGTTGCGCCCCATCGCCACCGCTGCGACCGACGCGGATGAGAGACCCCCGAAGGGTTCCCACACAACGTCGCCGGACCCCGTACACGCCTCCACGATTCGGCGCATGAATTCGAGCGGCTTCTGATTAAGATGAACGGCGGCGTTCCTACCGGGTTTGTAGACCCTTGGTGCGGAGCGCTTACCGTTTCCCTTGTAGCGCTCGCTGCCATTGAGCGGCGGATGCGACCAAACGTTGGTGATCCCGTGCTCGTGGTTCCACACGTGTCGGAGCGTCGCCCACTCGTTTGCCGAGACCGGGTCAATGCCGTCCAGCGAGAAGTAGGGTTGCCCCGCCGGCTCACCGTGTTCGTTGGCGAAGTTTACCATTCGCTCCATCATGTCCGGGGGCGGGAAGTACCAGAGCCAGTCTTGCGTCAGGTACTTCCTCGAAGCAGCGTTTCGGACGCCGCACGCCTCGTTCGCCTTGTAGAGCGGTAGACCTGATCGTTGCCACTCGTAGCGGAGCCACTCCTTCGAGGGCATCACGCCGTCGGGAGTAGGGAACTCGAGGCGACGCTTGTAGAACACGCATACTTCGGTTACCACCGGGATGCGACGAATCGTCTCGCCGTTCACGTTGCCTGCGATATGCGCAATGCCCTTGTCCCAGACAATGGTCTGCACGTACTCCCAACCATGCTCCGCCAGGATTGGATGCACGGTTGCCCATCCAATCTCCGTGTTCCAGAACCACAGCGTGGTAGATGGGTGGGCGTGCTTCGACCATGCCTCGATGTGGTCCGCATACCATTCCCCAAGCCCATCAGGCGTCCTCGGGTCGCCGGGGAAACCGCCTACGCCATACGCGCCGTCGGAGATGATTGTGGCCGGGGTTGGCCAATCACAGTACGCCTCCAGCGCATCGCCACGATGGAGTACGAATGAGGCTGGCATTCCCAAGGCGCGCTCCCCTTCTGCTTACACGACTGTAACTTACCACTCGGCTCGACGCGGCTCGATGGGCGTCGAAGGCGCGCAGGACCCGCCTACCGACAGTGTGGCAGGTGGGTGTGACGGCTTGGTCTCACCCCCGATTCGTGCGTCAACTTGACTCGGGACCGCAGTCATTGAACGCGGAACTCGTTTCCCTCCGGGTCACCGAGGACGGCCCAGTACTCACCGCGCTACTCCATCGCCCTGATCAACAAGACACCTGCGGCCACCAAACGCTCGACCTCAGCATCGACGCGCCCTCGACGTTCATCCGGCGGCGTCCCGTTCGGTCCGCCCACGTTCAGATCGAGATGCACGCGGTTCTTCACCGTCTTCGCCTCTGGTACTCGCTGGAAGTAGAGCCGAGGTCCGTCGCCGTCGGGCGGGGGCTGAATCACATACCCGAGCGCCTCGGCCCAGAAAGCCGCCAAAGTGCCGAGTCGGCGCAGTCAATAGCGACTTCGATGCCTGTGATCATGATCTCCCTTAGACCCGCGTCCGGATGGTCAGGCCTTGAGCAAGCAGAACAGGTTGCCTTCGGGGTCGGCGAGGACGTTCCAATGGAACCCGGAGATCTCGTG
>CAZMSN010000006.1:78501-80094 GCA_964569015.1 uncultured Acidimicrobiaceae bacterium
GGGCCGGTCACTCATCTTCCCGCCCCTCTTCGAAATCGCGGTGCACCCGGCTCGGGGTCGGTCCCGTCTGTCCTTGGTATTTGGAGCTCATGCCGGGAGACCCGTACGGCCGCTCGGCCGGCGTGCTGAGCTGGTAGAAGGACACTTGGCCGATCTTCATCCCCGGATAGATCGCAATCGGGAGCCCGGCGACGTTGGAGAGCTCGAGCGTCACCTGCCCGTGGAATCCGGGGTCGATGAACCCGGCGGTGGAGTGAATCAGCAGGCCGATGCGGCCGAGGCTCGACTTGCCTTCGAGCCGGGCCACGACATCGTCGGCGAGCCCGATGATCTCGAGCGTGGAGCCGAGCACGAACTCGCCGGGGTGCAGGATGAACGGATGGTCGGGTACGGCTTCGACTCTGTTGGTCAGGTCCTCTTGGGGCGCCTTCGGGTCGATCAGGGCGTAGCGGTGGTTCTCGAAGACCCGGAAGGCGGCGTCGCAGCGTAGATCGACGCTCGAGGGCTGCACCATGGCCTCGTCGTAGGGGTCGATGACGATGCGCCCGGCGGCGACGGCTTCCTTGATGGTGCGATCGGAGAAGATCATGCCCGATCGATGGTAGTGCCAGGCACCGGGCGATTCGGGGGAACGGCGCGAGACGGCGTCTGTGGAGCGGATGAGGGGAATCGAACCCCCGTACCGAGCTTGGGAAGCTCGTGTTCTGCCATTGAACTACATCCGCGAGGTCCAGTGATTGTAACGGCTCGCCGCGGTCGTCATCCACAGGAGCCGCCACGTCGGGCCGTTGTCGAATTCGTCCTCGGCCGTGCGGGTAGCCTGCCCCCATGTCCCGTTCGTGCCACGTGCTGCGCGTCTTCACCCGTGGAGATGAGGGTGGGAACCACCTGGGCGTCGTCAACGACGTGACCGGCCTCGATGCGGCCGCCATGCAGGCGATTGCCGCCGATCTCGGCTTCTCCGAGACGGTCTTCGTCGACGGAGAGGACGGAGGAGCGCCGGTCGTGCGGATCTTTACCCCGGTGGACGAGCTGCCGTTCGCAGGGCATCCCCTCGTCGGCACGGCCTGGTTCCTGAACCACATGGGACCGGGCGGGGTGGAGCGCCTCCGCTGTGGCATCGGGGAGGTGCGCATACGGCTGGACGGTGACACGACCTGGGTGGACGCGACCATCAATCCGGCGGCGGCCCGTCTCCGTGACGAGAGCGCCCTCGCTGGCGCCGCGGGGCTGCCCCTTCCGGTGCGGGCGTGGCGGGTGGCAATGCCGAAGGACTACCTCCTCCTGGAGTTGGGCGGCGCCGAGCAGGTCGCGGCGGCGACGCCCTCGATGGAGGTGCTCGCCGCCCATTTCGGCACCATGGTGTATGCCCGTGACGGTGGGCAGGTCCGGGCTCGCTTCTTCGCCCCGGCATCGGGCATCGATGAGGATCCCGCCACCGGGAGCGCCGCGGTGGCACTGGCCACCGCGCTGGCATCCACCGGCGAGTCGTCGGGTCGCCTCACCATCGACCAGGGCGCCGAGATCGGTCATCACAGCCGCATCGAACTGGTGTGGGACGGCGGCATCGCCTCCATCGGGGGCACGGTGCGC
>CAZMSN010000007.1:0-50738 GCA_964569015.1 uncultured Acidimicrobiaceae bacterium
CGCCGAAGCGACTCACGCCCAACAACGCCAGCTCGGCGGCGAGCGTCACCAGGCGGTGTACGACCGCGGCACCGATGATGAGCGCAGACGGAACGGACCCGCCGAGGATGAGGACGAGCACGCCTTCACGCACCCCGACGCCGGTCGGGACCGGCACCGCCAGATACCCGATCACCCAGGCGAGGGCATAGCCGGTCACCGCGGCCCCGAACGGAGCGCCTCCGGTGATCCCGCCGAGAAGCAGGGCGAACCCCGCCGCCGAGGCGGCCGTCGAGGCGAGCAGCCACCCCATACACCGGATGATCCGACGTTGTGAAGGAACGGAATCGGGATCGACCCGAAGGAACGGGATGTGGGCGGCGACGCCCAGAATGGCAACGAGGAGCGGGCGATAGAGCAACGGCGCAACCAGCAACACGCCGACGGGAGTGAGCCGGATGAGGATCGGCGCCGATGTCTCAGCCAGGAGCACTCCGGCACCGATGAACAGCCCGGATGCAGCCGCACAGACGATCTGAACGCCCAATGCGGCGGTCGCCGCGCCCCACGAAGTCCCGGCGTCACGAGCAAGTGCCACTTGGCCGAGTTGCTGCAGGATTCCACCTGGGACGTACTTCGCCGGCTGTGCCAGCAAGTAGTCGCGTATCAGGCGGGCGCGGGCTACGCGGTCTGACAGCAGGGAGGCCCACCCGCAGCCAGCGGCCCCCGCGGCCGCAAACGCCAACAGCAGCGATGCGGCGATGGCCGGCAGCGACACGCGCACGAAGTCGCGGGCGTCAGGCCAGGATCGGGCGAACGCCACCACGAGATAGGTGATGCCGAGAAAGCCGAAGACGATCCGCACGACCGATCGCCACCGGGTCGTGCCCCGAGTATCGAGTCCAGAGCCTGTGGTGACTTCGCCCGAGTCTCGGGGAGGATCGCCAGCGCCGGAGCTGGTCACTCCGGCCCGCCGCCGGGTCCTGCCGTGATGACCATCGCCGGGATGATGTCATGCCGTCTTGTGTTCACGTGGACGAGCAGATCGGCCAGCATTCCCAGCATCCCGAGAGCGAGAGCGGCTCCCAGCACGACGAGGGTGTTGGTGCCAACCCGGAAATCTTTGTCGAACATGTCGTACACGAGCTTGCCGCTTCCCACCAGCAGCAGCGTCACCGCCGGCGGCATGAACACTTTCAGCGGTTGGTAGGAGAGCACGAGACGCACCACCTGGAGCAGGTATCGCCGTGTGTCCTTCCACCAATGGAACTTGGACTCGCCCTCTCGTGGAAAGTAGTCGATCGGGATGTACTTCACCGAGTACCCGTTGCTGAGAAACGTCATGGTGAGCGTGGTGACGCACGAGAATCCGGCAGGGAGCAGGTGCACGAACTGGCGGCCGACGTCGCGCCGGAATGCCCGAAAACCCGAGTTGAGGTCGGGGATCTTGACGCCGCTGAGGTAGCTGGCGAGCCTCCGGATGAGCCACTTGGCCGGTCGTCGCAGGAGCTTGATGGTGCCTTCCTCATTGCGCCGGGCGCCGACCACCTGATCGTATCCGTCGAGCTGTGCCACGAGGTTCGGCATCTCGTCGTTCGGGTAGGTCATGTCGACGTCGGTCCACACGACGACACGCCCGCGGGCAGCCAGCGTGCCGTAGCGGCGGCACGACCCGGATCCCCGATTGGCGCCGAACTGCATGAGACGGATGCTGTCGGTCTTCCTCAGCAGATCTCCCGAGCCGTCGGTGGATCCGTCGTCGACGACGATGATCTCGTAGCTATAGGGGGAAGCATCC
The DNA here is from genome assembly GCA_964569015.1 of uncultured Acidimicrobiaceae bacterium. GTDB lineage: Bacteria > Actinomycetota > Acidimicrobiia > Spongiisociales > UBA5794 > CAYQEC01. The sequence continues at coordinate 1,778 of CAZMSN010000007.1, forward strand.
ATCGTTTCCCGAATCCGATGGATCTCCTTCGCGACGTGCCCTGCCTCGTTGAAGACGGGCAGGACGATAGAGACGTCGAGTTCGGAAGGGCCGTCGAATGCCGCTTCGATCAATTCGGCCATGGGATCCTCATCGTTCGCCGGACCCGTCGGAGAGCTACCCAAGGATACGCGGACGGGAGCTCCTCACCGGGTCAACCACGTGGATTCGAGTTCTTCGGTCCGACACCGGAGTCCCTTGACCATCTCCGAACGTCAGATCACCCGGCGCTGTTGACGGCCGCATGCAGAGCCCATGCCAGGGACGATCCAGCCGCCAACACGCGACCCGGTGCCCGTACCCGAGAGAGAGCACGGAGACTTCGCCGCCAATCACCACGGGCCTCGCAGACGATCTCGGCCCGAGGCTGCTGTGCGGAGCGCGTGATCGTGACCGAGATGCGCTGCACGGGAGGTCTCCCTCAGGAGATGACCCCACCCTCGGTCATGCGCTCGATATCGAGCAGCTCGTCGACCTGCTCGGCGGAGAGCCAGCCTTTCTCGACGACGATGTCGCGCACATTGCGGCCAGAGGCGAAGGCCTCCTTGGCAACGATGGCTCCCCTGTCGTAGCCGATGTGCGGGTTGAGGGCGGTCACCACGATGATGCTGCGCTCGACGAGCTCCCGGGCTCGCTCCACGTCCGCCTCGATTCCTTCCACACATCGCCGCTGGAAAGCCTCGGCGGCGTGGGCGAGAAGCGCCACGGATTCGAGGAGGTTGTGGGCGATCAGCGGCATCATCACGTTGAGTTCGAAATTGCCGTTGGCACCGCCCCACGTGACGGCGGCATCGTTCCCGATCACCTGGGCCGCCACCTGCATCACCATCTCGGACATCACCGGATTCACCTTGCCCGGCATGATGGAGGATCCGGGCTGCAGCACGGGCAGCCGGATCTCGGCGATCCCGGTGCGCGGTCCGCTCGAGAGCCACCGCAGATCGTTAGCGATCTTGAACAGGGACACGGCCACCGTCTTGAGGGCACCCGAGGCGCTCACCGCCGCATCCTTGGCGGCCTGTGCCTCGAAGTGATCGGCGGCTTCCCGGAATGGGTGACCGGTGATACGGGCCATGTCGGCGATCACGGCGGCAGCGAAACCTTCCGGAGCGTTGATCCCGGTGCCCACCGCCGTGCCGCCGAGTGCCAGCTCATGCAGGTCAGGCAGGACGCTCTCGATCCGCCTCACGCCCTTGCGTACCTGGGTGGCATATCCGCCGAACTCTTGCCCGAGCGTCACCGGTGTGGCGTCCATGAGATGGGTCCGACCCGACTTGACGACCCCGGCGAACTCGGCGGCCTTGTCCTCGAGCGCCACGGCGAGGCTCTCGAGTGCCGGAATCAACTCCTCCCTCATGGCCGCTACCACGGCCACGTGGATCACGGTGGGGATGACGTCGTTGGACGACTGGCCGAAATTGACGTCGTCGTTGGGATGGACGAGCCCCGATCCCCCATCGTCGCCGAGCAGCTCGCCCGAGCGATGCGCGATGACCTCGTTGGCATTGGTGTTGGTCGATGTGCCCGATCCGGTCTGGAAAACGTCGAGCACGAACTGCTCGTCGAGCACACCGTCGCGCACCTGATCGGCTGCCTCGGCGATTGCCCTCGCCTTGTCGGCATCGATGTGTCCCGCCGATCCGGCGACCCGCGCCGCCGAGCCCTTGAGCAAACCCAGCGCCCAGATGAAGCGCCGGCTGAACCGCAGGTCGGAGATCGGAAAGTTCTCGACCGCCCGCTGGGTGGAGGCTCCGTACAGAGCATCGGCGGGGACCTGCACCTCGCCCATGGAATCACGTTCGATGCGCATCATCACTCCAGGTGTTCGTGATCGGACATCGGCCCCGAGCTTAGAGCCGGACCGCGGAGCCGAGGGCCCGTGTCAGATCAGCAGATCGAAGATCCTGGCCGAAGCTGACCGTGGCAGGCTTCAGGTAGCCGCCGCATGCACACACGGGCGCCTCCCTGTTTCTCGGAAGTGGGCGAAGTGGGGAGCGGGGTCCGAGCGCGCTCCGCAGCTCTGACACTCCATCTCCCGAAGGCTGCCGTGGATCTCGACGAGCCGCGCCGGCGAGGTACCGGCGGCAGCGTGGAGACCGTCGACGTTCTGAGTGACAACCATCTCGATCCGGCCCGCCTCTTCCAAGTCGACAACGGCCGGGTGCAGCGCGTTGGGCTGAGCGTTGCCGAACGCGTCGCGCTCCTCGAGCTTCCGGCGCCGGTAGCGGCGCCGCGCCTCATCGGACCGCATGAAGTCGTCGGAGAGGACCGGGGCGCGGGTCGGTCACACACCCTGGGGTCCGCGGTAGTCGGGAATCCCGCTGGCCGTCGAGACTCCGGCACTGGTGAAGACGAGGACACGGGCAGCGCGGCCGATGAGCAGGCGCAGCGTGTCGAATTCATCTCCTTCACCGGGCACCGGCCGATCGCCCGCGATTACAGGATCCCGTCCACCGGCGGTCGCCGCCGGTGTGTCCGAGCACACCGACCGTCAGGGCAACTCGGCAAGGGGGTCGACGGCGCCGACCGCGGGGCCGAGGCCGAGTTCTCGGCGTACTTCGTCGTAGCCTCTGGCCTCGAGTTCCTCGGCGATCTCGGCGCCACCGCTGCGCACGATGCGGCCGTCGATCATGACGTGAATGCGGTCGGGATGCATGTAGCGGAGGATCCGGCTGTAGTGCGTGATGATCAATACCCCGATTTGGTCACTACGCAGCGCCTCGACGATGGCCGCCACCTCGCGCACTGCATCGATGTCGAGGCCCGAGTCGATCTCGTCGAGGATCGCCACCTTGGGATCGGCAGCGGCGAGCTGGAACATCTCGGATCGCTTCTTCTCCCCGCCGGACAGGCCTCCGTTGACCACCCGGCCGCGGAATTGGCCCATGCCGAGGCGATCCGAGGCCGCCTCGATTCGCTCGTCGAAACCGTCTCCGGCGATTTCGCCCATCTCGACGATGAGCGCGTCGAGGGTGACCCCAGGGATCTCGATCGGGTACTGGAATGCCTCGAAGAGGCCGGCACGGGCGCGCTCGTCCACGGGAAGCCCCATGATCTCGGTCCCCCCGACCTGCGCCGATCCCCCGGCGTCGTAGTCTGCCTTCCCCATCAGCACGTGGCACAGCGTTGATTTCCCCGAGCCGTTCGGTCCCATCAGGACGTGAATCTCGCCGAAGGGAACCTCGAGATCGACCCCTTTGAGGATCTGGAGTTCCCCGAGGCCGGCTGTGACGCTGTCGACCCTGAGCGCCGCCGTCATGAGGCCACCTCCGTCTCGAGGAACAGCACGACCTCACCGTCCACGACCTCGACCGGGTAGACCGGCACCGGCTGGGTGGCCGGGAGAGAGCCCGGCTCCCCGGTACAGAGATCGAACGCCGCACCGTGCCGGGGGCATTCCACCTCGGCGTCAAAGAGCTCTCCCTCGGCGAGGGATGCTTCGGCATGGCTGCATCGGTCCCCGATGGCGAACACCTCGTCTCCCACTCGAAACACGGCGATCGGGGTGCCGGCGACGTCGACGCGCAGGCCTCGACCTTCGGGGAGATCAGTGAGCGAAGCGATCCGGACACGCTGCATCACACCCTCCCCTCACGCTGGGCGGCCACGTACTTGGCATTGATCGAGCGGCGCACCGGGTCGATCACGGCAGGCTCGGGGAATCGCGCCAGCGCCTCCTCGAAGAACCCCCGGACCTGAAGTCGGTCGGCTCGCCGACGATCGAGACCGCGGCTCATCAAGTAGTAACGCTGCTCGTCGCCGAGTGGTCCCATCGTCGAGCCGTGTCCGCATCGCACGTCGTTGGCGAGGATCTCGAGATTGGGCACGGACCGGGCAGAGGCTCCGTCGGAGAGCAGCAGATTGCGGTTCGTCTGGAAGGCGTCGGTCCGTTGCGCGGCCTCGTCGATGCGGATCAGGCCGGTGAACACCGAGAGCGCTTCGTCCTCGACGGCGCCCTTGACGAACATGTCACTGTTGGTGTTGGTGCCGGCGTGGTGCATCGTGTACCGGTAGTCGAGGATCTGCTGCTCCTCGCCGAAGTAGGCACCGAGGACCTCCGCCGACGAGCCACGGCCCTCGAGATCGATCGCCAGCCGCAGTCGTGAGAGCCTGCCGCCGAGACCGGCCTCGGCGAGGACGAGGCTGCCGTCACACCCAACCGCGACGCGGGCCTGCGCAACGGCATGCGTGCCGTAGCCCCACTCCTGAACCATCGAGAGCCGCAGACGGGCGTTCTGGCCGACCCAGGCCTCGATCTGTGGCACCACCAGGCAACGTGTGGCCGGAAGCGATCGGTAGAGCACCACGAGGGACGCCTCCGAGGATTCCTCGAGCACCACGGTGAGGTGTGGGAACGAGACCGCGCCCTCGGTGGCGGCCTGAACGCCGATCAGCATCAGACCACCAGGATCAATCCGCTCCGGGACGTGCACGAAAACGCCGTCGCGCATGAAGGCGCTGTGGGCGGCCGTGAATTTGTCGACGTCTGCGGGGATTCCGGTCCCGAAATAGGGCCGGACGCTCTCGGCGTGGTCCCCGATGGCGGCGGTGATGCTTGCGATCGTTGCCGAGCTGTTGTTGTCGACCGTGGTCGCGAGCCCGTCGATGATCTGCGCGCTCGCCGCCGCCGCGTCGAGCCCCGGGAAGCGATCGTCGTCGGTGAGGCCGGCCCCCGGCTCGTCCACGGCTGCATAATCGGCGATATCGAAACCGAGATCGATGTAGCGCCACATCTCCTCGCGGGAAGTCGGCATAGAGAGCTCGTCGTAGAGCTCGGCGGCGGCTGCTCGCGGTCCCGCGACCCATTCCGGGTCGCCGTCGCCAGCGCGACTCAAGGGCTTTGATTCGAGTGCTGCCAAAGGTTTCACTGCCCGCGTCGAGAGTCCACGAGCCTACCGCCCGACCTGCCGTACGGAAAGGGCCCGTTCTGATCGATCCGGCCCCTTGCCACGGCTCGGGCCTGCCAACGCTCACGCTCCAGCACCCTTCCCCACCGGCGTTCTTGCTCGCGGCAAGGGCGGCAGGCAGCAGCTTCGGACGGTACCGGCCGACGATGAGGCGCTCATGATCCGATGTGTGCTCTGGTTCGTGCTCACCGTCACTTCGGCAGCAGTTGTGGTGTGGTGCACCCGATCGAGGCAGAGCAGAAGGCCGTAGCTGTTTCTCGACGGACTCCTCGCTGGCCCGGCCTACACCTCAGCGCTCGGCCTCTTCGAGCGATCTCTGTGTCTTGAAGAGGCTGAAGAGCAGCACCAGTGCCGGGACGAGCAGGACCAAGCCGGCGACGACGCCCCACGCCATGATCGTCAGCACGGTGTCGGGGGCCTTGGCGGCGTCGACGGTGAGCTGCGATGGCACCAGCAGCGGGTATTGGGCCAGCGCCCACCCCCACATGATGGCCGCGACAGTCCCGGCGGCGCCCACCGCAGCGAGGTTCCACCTCCGCCTCCACAAACCCCACAGCGACAGCAGATTCGATGTCACCATCACGATGATCAGCGGCCAGGCCCGCTCCCTCATTCCGTCCCACACCTCGGGGGCATCGACGGTGACGAGCGCGATGCCCCCGGTCGCCAGCACCCCCACCAGCGCACCGGTCAGGAGTGCTCTTCGTCGCCACCTGTCCGTCAGCGCTACGTCGCCGGCCGCGGCCGCCTCCCGGGTGAGATACGCCGACGCCAAGAACGCGCAGACCGCCACGGCAAAGAACGCCCCGAAGACAGCCATCGGCGAGAGCCACCCGGTGAGGATGTCGCCGGAGAATGTGCCCGAGGCGTCGACCTCCAGACCCGAGGCGACAGCCCCGACCGCAGCGCCGAGGAAGAACGGGGCCGCCGTCGAGGCGAGTGCGAACACCCTTCCCCACAGCGCCTCCTGGCGCGTGTGCCCGGCGACATGGCCTCGGAACGCAAAGGCCACACCACGGAACACGATCCCGGCGAGGGCCAGGAACAGAGGCACCCACAGCGCCTGGGTCAGTCCGGCGAAAGCCGGGGGAAAGGCACTCCACAGAACGACGATCACGAAGATGAGCCACACGTGATTGGCCTCCCACACCGGCCCGATCGCCCGGCGGATGAGGGTCCGCTCCTCAACGGAGGCGCGCCGCGCCGCGGTGAGCTCCCACACCCCGCCCCCGAAGTCGGCGCCTCCCAGCACGGCGTAGAGCATCCCGCCGCAAGCCATGACTCCCAGGATGAAGAGATCAGCCGACATCGGCCTTCTCCTCCGCCTCGATCGGCCGCTTGGCGAGGATACGCAACACGACCACCGTGCTCGTCGCCAGCACCGCGTAGACACCGACCACCGCCACGAATACCCATGACACGCCGGGGGCGGAGGTCACGGCGTCGATCGTGCGCATCACCCCCTGGGCGATCCACGGCTGGCGCCCCACTTCGGTCACCACCCAGCCCGCCTCGAGGGCGAGAACGGCGGCAGGGCCGGCCGCCACCAGGGCCCACCAATACGCACGGTGCTCCGGAAGACGGCGATGGCGCCACCAGGACCATCCCGACCACAACGCGATGAAGAGCAGCCCGAAGCCGATTCCGACCATCACCAAGAAGCCGGCGTGCACGATGGCATCGGGCGGGCGCTCGCTCTCGGGCACGGCGTCGAGCCCCGGGATGACGGCGTGGCAGTCGCCGTGCAGCAACAAAGAGGCGCCGCCGGGGATAGCGAACGGACCGATGCGCAGTGCAGCACCGGCCTCGGTGACGGCGATACCCTCCATGGCGGCGAACTTGACCGGCTGCGAGTTTGCCACCACCCGCGCCGACCAGTCGCCGACCACGACCTGGATCGGTGCGAACGCCGCGCCCATCACGATCCCGAGCGCCATCGCCCTCCGCACGTAGGTGCTATTCCCTCCCCTCAGGGCGGCTCCGGCGTAAACAGCGGCGACCAGGAACCCGGTGACCATGTAGGCGGCGACGATCATGTGAGTCGTCTGGGACCATGTCGCCGGGTTCAGCATCGCTCGCACCGGGCTCACATCGACGACCCGGCCGTCCACCAATGTGAACCCCTGCGGGTGGTTCATCCACGCGTTGGCCGTCACCACGAACCACGCCGAGGCGACGCCTGCCACCACGATGGGCATGCCCGACCACCAGTGTGCTCGCGGCGAGAGGCGTTCCCACCCGTACAGGTAGATCCCGAGGAAGATCGCCTCCAGGAAGAAGGCGAAGCCCTCCAGGGTGAATGGGAGGCCGATCACCGATCCGAAGGTGCCCATGAATCCGGGCCAGAGCAGACCCATCTCGAATGACACCACCGTGCCCGAGACGGCTCCGACCGCGAACAGCACGGCGAAGGCGCGGGACCAGCGTCTCGCCAGCTGCCGCCAGCTCTCGTCACCGGTGCGCAGGAACATACGCTCGGCGACCAGCATCACGACCGGCAGCCCAACGCCCAAGCAGGCGAAGATGATGTGGAACCCGAGCGTGAACGCCATCTGACTGCGCGCCGCCAGCAGCTCGCCCGATTCCACCGCCGCCACCATCGTGAGGGGGGTCACGGGCATCAACGATACCCACCAGGATCAGGCCAGGACAGCGCGCCTAGACAGCTGCGAGGTCGGCCGCACGGGACACCACCGCGTCGAGCATCTCTTCGGTGAGACGCCCGGTGAAGGTGTTCTGCTGGCTCGGATGGAAGCTGAGCAGCACCGATCTCCCGTCGGAGAGTGCGACCTCGAATCCGTGGCCGAAGGTGGGTCGGGGACGCGGCATCGCGGCCCCTCCAGCGGCAAGGGCGCGCCACAACGAGCCGAAGGCGTATCGGCCGAGGCACAGGTACACCCGTGCCGCGTGGAGAAGGGCCAACTCAGCATGGAACCACTCGGCGCAGGTATCCCGTTCGACCGTCGTCGGCTTGTTGGCGGGCGGAGCGCAGCGCACCGGGGCCGTCACCCAAGCCCCAGACAGCTCGAGGCCGTCGTCACGATCGGTCGATTCCGGCTGATTGGCGAATCCGGCGCGGTACAGAGCCCGGTACAGCCACTCGCCGCTGCGGTCACCGGTGAACATGCGGCCGGTGCGGTTCGCCCCGTGGGCGGCGGGAGCGAGCCCGATCACGACGAGGCGAGCCGCGGGGTCACCAAATCCCGGGACGGGTCTCCCCCAGTACTCGTCGTCGCGGAAAGCGCGGCGCTTCTCGATTGCGATCCGCTCCCGCCACTCGACGAGTCGCGGACAACAGCGGCACTCGATCAGAGCTGCGGTCAGAGCTGGCAGGGTCGGGTAGTTGCGCCGACCTGTGGACGGGATCACTCGGTGGATGTCTCCACCGGTGGGAGGAAGCCGTCGTCGAAGACGGTGCCGGCGCTCCACAGCATCCACCCGAGCCCTCTCTCCTCGGCGATGGATTGCAGCTCCATGATCTCGTTGTCTTCGAGAAGGTACCGCTGCAGCCACGGCCGGTAGATGGAGTGGCCCTCGAGGCGCGGAATCCCGGCGTCGAGGGCGGTGGTGACGATCTCGCGGGCATGCTCGTTGGGATTGGAGAAGCCCATCCATCCGGATCGGTAGGTGTAGGTGTAGATCATCGGACTCAGCACGTCGACCGATTCCGAGAGGGCCCCAGGCTGCTGACCGATGCCCTCGTCGTCGGAACTCTCGAGGGTGATGGCGAAGATATCGGCGGCCACGGCGCAGCCCATCGGGTTGAGGCGGTCGTAGGCCTCCTTGAGGAAGGCGGCGATGGTCTCGACCCGCTTCGTCACCGATGCCGCGCTGTAGTAATCGTCCCACGAGAAATCGTCGAACTGCAGCGTCGAGATGTTGCCGTCGGAGGGAAAGCGCACGTAGTCGAACTGGATCTCGTCGAAGCCACGCCGGCACGCCTCCTCGGCCAGTGCCAGCGACAGCTCCCACGAGTCAGGATCGGTGGGATCGAGCCAGGCGTAGTTCTTGTTGTTGATCCACGGCTGCCCGGTGCTGGTGTCGATGGCCGCCAGTTCCGGATGCTCCCGCGCCAGGCGATCGTCCTGGAAGGTGACGATCCGGGTGATCTTGTAGAGGCCGTGCTCGTCCATGTCCCTGATCTTCTCGTCGAGGTCGTAGAACTCGACGACCGACCCGATCTCGTGGGCGAGAGCTACGTCGGTGTCACGCAGCACCGTACCGGCTTCGTTCTTGGTGTCGAGCACGAAGGCGTCGACGACCGTCGCGTCGGCCAACTCGAGGAGCTCGTCCCACTTGGCGTCGTCGCCGGCGCCCGAGTTGTCGCCGCCCACCCGCAGGGCGTGGAGTAGGCGAGGCTCCAGCTCCACCGCGACCGTGCTGACGATGGAATCCCATACGACCGTCGCCGGCTCCCAAGCCGGGCGCTCCACCACCAGATCACCGGCCTGGGCCCGCAGCAACGTGAACTCGCCGTCGACATTCGTCTTGGTCGAGACCTCCCCCAGGGTCACCGTCGTCCCCGGGAGACCACGGCCGTCGGGACCACTCACCGTGCCGCTCACGATCACGGGATCGAGCCGCACCTCGACGCTCTCGTCCCGCTGCGGCAGCGCCTCGATCACGATCGAGCCGTCGTGGAAGCCGGGAGCGCTCACGGTGACGGGCATCGGCTCCTCGGTCCACACAACGGTACCGAGCCCGGTGTCGTCGGTGGTGATGGCCTCGCCGCCGGCGGTGAGGGTGGCGGTCACCGGAGTGAGATCATCGCCGGCGAGCACGAGCAACGAGACCTCCGGTGCAGGCGGCTCGGGCTCGATGATCGATTCACCGGCAACCAGGAGCGATGGGCCGGCGCACGCCGACACGACCAGCGCCAGGACCGCCAACAGACTCGAAACCCTTCGCATTGTCGTGAAAATCTCCCGCGCGGTGGCCCCGGGAGCCGAGGGCTGACACCGCGCTCTCGTGTCGCCGGGTGAGAGCGGCCACAGGGTAGTAATCGATTGCGGGCAACGCCGACCCGTGATAGCTTTGGCACGCTTCTCCCCGCCTGGGGAGCCCACACGAGAAGGGGGGGGCAAATGGTCGGTAGGGCCAAGGAAGCGCAACTCTCCGATGCCGTCGGCATCTACCTCGAAGAGGTGGCGACCCACCGGCTGCTGACCGCCGATGACGAGGTGCGGCTGGCGCGAGACATCGAGTTGGGACGCCGCGCTGCCGTGCGCCTGGAAGCCGAAGCCCGCACTCTGACAGCATCCGAACGACTCTTGCTCACCCGGCAGGTCAGGAGCGGCGACGATGCCAAGGCCGAGTTCATCCGCAGCAACCTCCGCCTCGTCATCTCCATCGCCAAGCGTTACACCGGACGCGGCCTCGACCTGCTCGACCTGATCCAGGAAGGAAACCTCGGCCTGATCCGTGCCGTCGAGAAGTTCGACTGGCGCAAGGGTTTCAAGTTCTCCACCTACGCCACATGGTGGATCCGCCAGGCCATCACCCGCGGGCTCGGCAACAACGGGCGCACCATCCGCCTTCCGGTGCACATGGTCGACGTGGTGCGCACGGTACAGGAGACGGAGGCGACGCTCCAGGAGCACTACCGGCGCCGACCGACCGTGACCGAGATCGCCGAGATCAGCGGGCTCGACGAGGACAAGATCACCATCGCCCTCACCACCCCCGACGATTGTGTATCGCTCGACCGCCCCATCGGTGAAGAGGGGGACGCCAATCTCGGAGACTTCGTCGAGGATGCCCAGGCGGTCGACCCCTTCCTCACGGTGGCCGAGGGCGCACGGCGCGAGCATCTCGACAAGGCACTCGCCATGCTCGACGAGCGGGAACGCACGGTGATCACGCTGCGCTACGGCCTGAAGGGGGAGACGCCCCGCACCCTCTCCGACGTCGGCAAGTCTCTGGGGATCACCCGCGAGCGAGTCCGGCAGATCGAGACGCGAGCGCTCAGCAAGCTACGGCACCCTGCCTCTGCCTACGACTTGGAGAGCCTGCTCTGAGTCGATGACGGTCGCTCAGAAGAGACGCAGCGTGGGCGACTCGGAACCCCGCAGCTCGTCGTAGTCCACTTCCACCCAGGTGATGCCACGATCGTTGGCGAGCAGGCGGGCCTGCGGCTTCACCTGCTGGGCCACGAGCATGCCGCGCACCGGTGCCAAGCGTTCATCTCTCCCGAGGAACTCGAGGTAACGCGTGAGCTGCTCGACGCCGTCGATCTCGCCACGGCGCTTGACCTCGATCACCACCGTGGCTCCGTCGGCGCCTCGGCACAGCAGATCCACCGGGCCCACTGGCGTCGGGTACTCGCGGCGGATCAGCGTCATGCTTTCCTCGAGGTACTCGACACGCTCGGCGAGGAGCCTCTGCAGCTCGGCCTCGACGCCGTCCTTTTGCAGACCGGGGTCCTCGCCCATCTCCACGGTCGTCTCGAAGTGAATCTCGGCGATGTTGACCGTGAGCTTCTCCCCCCTCGGGTTGGTGACGACCCAGCGCCCCTCTTCCTCCACCAGCGTATTGGGGGCGTTCATCCAGTTGAGCGGCTTGTAGGCGCCTCCGTCGGCATGAACCGCAACACAGCCATCTGCCTTCACCATCACGAGACGGGTGGCCATCGGGAGGAAGGCATTGAGCCTTCCCTCGTACTCGACGCTGCAATCGGCGACCAGGATGCGCATCGACCCGAGCGTAGTGCCCCGCCGCTCACCCGGAGGGTCAGCCGACGGCGCCCTCCATCTGGAGCTCGATGAGCCGGTTCAGCTCGACCGCGTATTCCATCGGAAGCTCCTTGACGATGGGCTCGATGAAGCCGGCGACGATCATCGCCGTGGCCTCCTGCTCGGTGAGGCCGCGGCTCATCAGGTAGAAGAGCTGCTCCTCGCCGACCTTGGAGACGGTGGCCTCGTGACCCATGTCGATGTCGGACTCCTCAATCTCCATGTACGGGTAGGTGTCCGATCGCGAGTTCTCGTCGAGGATGAGCGCATCGCAGCGCACGAAGGACTTGGCATTCGTCGCGCCCGGCTCGACTCGCACCAAGCCGCGGTAGCCGGCGCGGCCTCCGTCCTTGGAGATGGATTTCGACGTGATCAGAGACGACGTGTTGGGAGCGGCATGCACCATCTTGGCGCCGGCGTCCTGATGCTGGCCCGCGCCTGCAAATGCGATCGAGAGCACCTCGCCGTGGGCGCCCTCTTCCAACAGCCACACGGCCGGGTACTTCATGGTCAGCTTGGACCCCAGATTGCCGTCGATCCACTCCACGGTGGCGTTGCGGTAGGCCACGGCCCGCTTCGTGACGAGGTTGTACACGTTGTTCGACCAGTTCTGGATCGTGGAGTACCGGCAGCGGGCGCCTTCCTTGACGACGATCTCGACCACGGCTGCGTGGAGTGAATCGCTGCTGTAGACGGGAGCCGAGCATCCCTCGACGTAGTGGCAGAAAGCGCCTTCGTCCACGATGATCAGCGTGCGTTCGAACTGCCCCATGTTCTGGGCATTGATGCGAAAGTAGGCCTGGAGCGGCTGATCGAGGTGAACGCCGGGCGGCACGTAGATGAAGCTGCCGCCGGACCACACCGCCGAGTTGAGGGCGGCGTACTTGTTGTCGTTCGGCGGGACGATGGTGCCGAAGTACTCCTGCACGATTTCGGGGTACTCGCGCAGGGCGGTGTCCATGTCGCAGAACAGGACGCCGAGCGACTCGAGGTCTTCACGGTTGCGGTGATAGACGACCTCGGACTCGTACTGTGCAGTGACGCCGGCCAGATACTTGCGCTCGGCCTGGGGAATGCCGAGCTTCTCATAGGTCTTCTTGATGGATTCGGGCACCATGTCCCAGTCCGTCGCCTGGCCCTCCATCGGCTTGATGTAGTAGTAGATGTCATCGAAGTCGATCTCGTTGAGAGCGCCGCCCCCACCCCACTGTGGAACGGGCTTGCGGAGGAACCGTCGGTACGCCCTGAGTCGGAACTCCAGCATCCATTCGGGCTCGTGCTTCATGGCCGACATCTGGCGGATGATGTCCTCGTCGAGGCCCTTTTCGGGCTTGAAGACGTAGTCCTCCTCGTCGGCCCATCCGAGCTGGTAGGCACCGAGGTCGACGTCGACGCTGCTCATGGAGCCACTCTCCTCAGAGTCCAGAGCGAATTTGCACTATTTACGTAGGTGAATTGTCCCACAGGGATATCTCGATCACAAGGCCGAAGGGACGGTAGTCCGGGTAGGGCGGTCCCGCCGAAGCGGTGGTATACGGAGTGGGGGAAGACCGGGTCCGTCCCGGCGAGACCGCCTTGTGTACAACGTCTCGGGGAGCGCCCGTGTTCCTCGGCCAGACCAGATGCCAGATGGGTACCCGGCTGGAACGCTCGCAATCGGCCTGATTGCTAGAAGATCTCGGCACACCAAGGCGCCCGATCCCAGCGGAACAATCCGTCCGCCAGATCGACGGCCCGAGGCTCACCGGCCACCAGCCGGGCATCCGCCAGAGCCGAGCACGTCCTCCCGCCGAGGTAGAGGGCTGCCAGCGTGGCGGCGGTCATCACGAGGTCGGGAACGGCCTCCGTGCGCCGGCATTCCGCCGCGCCGCCCTCGGCGATCAGCTCGTAGCAGCCCTCGTTCCACGAGCAGTACTCGTCGCCGATCTCGAGAACCAGTCTTCCATCCGCCCGGTAGCGTCGCCCGGCGAGAGCTGCCGGAATATCGAAGAGCCGCAGCCACAGGCTGTCGCTCACCTTGCGCTCGACCCGCCTGCTGTCGGAGGCGATCCAGGCCAGTGTGCCTTCCACGGGCGCGTTGTCCCACGCCACCAGGGGAAAGAGATCGACTCGGCTGAGGAAGTGCCACAAGGCACGCTCGGTGTCACCATCGACTGCGATGACCTCGGTGACCCGAATCGTCCCGGCGGCATGCCCGTCGTCCCATTCGGGCTTCTGCCGAAACACGACGTACCCGCAGGGTTCCCCGGCATCGTATGCGACGACGAATCGATTGGCGCTGGCACCGTGGCGCTCCTGCTCAGGATCGAAGAAGTGTCGGTACTCCCACCAGGCGGCGCTGCGATTGAGCATCCCGGGCCGCCGCAAGCGGACCTGGTCGTAGACACCCGGGAGCACGTTCCTCGCCTCATCGAGGTCGAGCAACGCCAACTCCCGCAGATCCCGACCGTCCAGGATCTCGAGCCTGCGCCCGTCGAAAGCGATCGCTTCCTTGTCGACGGCCGAGCCGAACCCGAACCTCCCGTAGATCGGCGCCTCGGCCGCCCACAGGCCACCCAGCGGATCACCGCGCTCGTGCACGGCATCGGTGTAGGCCCGCAACATCGCCGACATGACACCGCGGCGCCGGTGGGTGGGACGTACCGCCACCACGGTCAGACCCGCCATCGGCAGCATGCCACCGGGCACAGTCACCTCGAAGGGCAGATCGGCCGAAGTACCCACCATGGCGTCTCCGTCGAAGGCCGCGAACGTGCGGTCGAGTGGATGGGTGGAGAGAAAGCGGCGGCAATCCTCGTCGGCGAGCCCGTTGCCGAACACGCCATCGAAGGTCCGCTGGAACTCAAGAGCCTCATCCTCGCCGATTGAGCGTACGGTGATGTCCATGGCGGGAAGTTATCAGGTCGCTCGTCCCGTCCGGACGCGGCCATCCTCCGGAGCGGGATCGGGGACTGCCGAAGAGGCCCAACGACCGGTCTGCGCCGCCCTGGAACGGAGAATCTGAAGGAGCACAACCGCCCTGGATCGACAATCGTGCCCATCGGTGCACTTCGCACACCGGTCGCCTCATCCAAGGCACTCCCGGCGCCGCCCACCGAGAGCACGACGCACAATCAGAAAGGCCCCGTCTGGCTCTACACTTCCGATCCCGTGCGAATCACCGCGCTCTTCGCTCTCTTCGCTCTCCTCACGACGGCCTGCACCGGCGCCGAGGGATCCCCCACAGCGCCCTCAGAAACGGAGATGACGCTCACGACGCTGCCCGTGCTGGACAGCACGGTCACCACGACAACGAGCACGACGACGACCATTGCGTCGCCGTTACCCACCGACCGGGTGACCACCGAGACGATCGGCGAGCCCTGGGGCTCGGTCGAAGGCCTGACCATGTTCCGCGGCAATCCCAGCCGCACCTACTACGGAACGGGGCCCATTCCCCTTCAGCCCGTGGTGCTGTGGCGGTTTCCCGACACCGCCATGTGTGGCAACTCGCCGGTGGGAGGTGAGGACAAAGTCTGGTGTGGCAGCGGATGGACGGGCCAGCCCGTCGTGTGGGAACGGCCCGACGGTGTCACCGAGGTCATCTTCGGGGCCTACGACAAGCACATCCACTTCGTGGACGCCGCCACGGGCACCCGCACCAGGCCCGACTTCCCGATGGGAGACATCATCAAGGGGTCGGTCACCCTCGATCCCGACGGGTACCCGATCCTGTACTCCGGCTCCCGGGATCCCCGATTCCGCATCATCGCCCTCGACCGGGAAGAGCCGACCGAGTTGTGGTCGCTGGACGCCTCTTCGGTCGACGGGATGTGGAACAACGACTGGGACTCGAACCCGGTCATCATCGACGACATCCTCTACGAAGGCGGCGAGAACAGCTGGTGGTTTGCCATCAAGCTCAACCGTGAGTACGACGAAACAGGGAAGGTGATGATCTCCCCCGAGACCCTGTTCCGCATGCCCGTGTTCACCGACGAGCTGGTGAGCGCCGTGGGGCGCCAGCAGAGCGTCGAGAGCTCCACTGCCGTGTTCGAGGACACCGCCTACTTCGCCACCTCGGCGGGGCGCGTTGTCGGCGTGGATATCGACGGCATCGCCGAAGGGGAAGCCGAAGTCGTCTTCGATTACTGGATGGGCGATGACGTCGACGCCACCATCGTGATCGACGGCGAGGGGATGCTCTACGTCTCGGCCGAGGTGGATCTCGCCACCGCCCGCTCTGCCGAGGTTGGACAGATCGTGAAACTCGATCCGTCCAACCCGGAGAACCCCAAGGTGTGGAGCGTCGACGTTGCGTCGCAGGAAGGGCTCTCGGGAGGGGTGTGGGCAACACCGGCACTCGTCGATGACGTGCTGTTCGCCGCCACCAATCCCGGCGAGCTGCTCGCCATCGACACCGCGAGCGGCGACGTGGTGTGGCGCGACCTGATCGGCGGCAATGCCTGGTCGTCGCCGGTTGCCGTCGACGGCACCCTCGTCGTGTCGGTCGGGTGCGAGAGCAATCCGGCCCTACGCGCCTACGACATCGGCGATCCGCGCCGGCCCGTCGAGATCTGGGAGATCGCAGCCACCGGGGGATGTATCGAATCAACGCCGGCAGTCTGGAAGGGCCGGCTCTACGTAGGATCACGAGATGGCTACTTCTACGCGTTAGGAGACAAGTGATGGCGGCGCGCCGAACGAACTCGTTTCTCGCCAGCGGGGGCAGGACCTTTGCCGGCCTCACGCTGATCACCGTCGGTTTCCTCGCAACACTGGGCACTCTGCTCGGGTTCCTCGGCGGCCAGTCGTGGGCGTTCGATGTCCTGTCGAGCTTCCGAGTGCAGTATTTCCTGGTGCTGCTGATCGTCGCCGTGCTCTATGGGGCCTTCTTCAGCCGCATCATGTCACTGCTATTCGTGGCGATTGCGGCCATCAATCTGATCCTGATCGCCCCCCTCTACCTCGACAATCCGGCACCGTCTGACAGTCCAGAGCCACTGTCGATCGTCAGCTTCAACGTGCAGTCGCGCAGCTCCAACCGCGATCAAATCATGCGCTGGATCGAACGCGCCGATCCCGATCTCGTGTTCCTCCTCGAGTCCAACGAGGGCTGGGAAGAGTATGCAGCAACGCTCGAGACCTACCGACTCCGCTCCCAGCTCCCGGTAGACCGCAGCTTCGGGATCACGATGCTGTCACGCGAGGAATACCCCGTGGAGCTCCTACGAGTCGGGGAGATCCGAGACAGCGTGCTCAGGGTGGAGGCATCCATCGATGGGCAGGCGGTCATCGTCTTGGCAGTGCACGCCCGGCCGCCGAGCACATCAGCGAGCACCGCGGCCCGCAACGAGGTGCTCGAAGAAGTCACCAAGCTCGCCAAGGCGGAAACGCTGCCGGTGATCGTCGTCGGAGACCTGAACGCCACACCCTGGTCGGCCGCCTTCCACGCTCTCGCCTCCGACGCGGAGCTGGTGAACTCACTCAACGGATACGGCTTTCAAGCGAGTTGGCCCGGGGACCTCTGGACCTTCCTGCGGATCCCGATCGACCACCTCCTCCACAGTCCCGAGCTGACAGCGGTGAAACGGATGCTGGGCCCGAGTTTTGGCTCGGATCATCGGCCTCTCTATGTTTCCGTCGGCCTCGCCAATCAATAGCCTTCCCGCCTCACCTCAGCGCCGCCATCACGTCCAACGGCTCGTCGGGGCACTCCCCGTCCAGTGACGTTGGCCGGTCTGGGCACTAGCCTCCCCGGCCATGCTGCACAACTACACCTCGATCGACGCCGATTCCGTCACCGCCGTTGCCGAGCAAGCCATCGCCGACGCCGACGCCCTGATCGCCGTCATGGCGGCTCCCGCCGAACAACGCACTTTCGCCAACACGATGGCGCCGCTCGAGCAGGTCGCCACCATCATGACCGACGCCTACGGGCCGACGTCGTTCATGGGACGGGTCCACCCGGACTCGGCGGTGCGGGCCAGGGCCGTCGAGATCGAAGAGCGACTCGCCAAGTGGGGAAACGATCTCATCTTCCGAACAGACCTGTACGCCGCGGTGCGCGACTACGCAGCCACCGCCGAGGCAGCGCAGCTCACCGGCACCGCTCGGCGCCTCGTCGAGTTCTGGATGCGAGACCTCCGACGCGTCGGGCATGAGCTCGCCGAGCCGGAACGCGACGCCCTCAAGGCCCTCAACCAACGCCTCATCGAGCTTCAGGTGGCATTTGGCAACAACCTCGACGAGTGGGAGGACTCCATCGAGGTGACCCGCGACGATCTCGACGGTCTCCCCGATGACTATGTGAGCAGATTGACGCCCGGCACCGAGGAAGGCACCTACCGGGTGACGATGGACTACCCGGAGTACATGCCTTTCATGCAACAGGCGCGCAATCGCGACCTGCGACGCCGCCTCCAGTTCAAGTTCTGGAATCGCGCCGTCGACCAGAACCGGGCCCTGCTCGCCGAGGCGGTGAAGATCAGACAGGAGATCGCGGCATTGCTCGGCGCCGCCACCTGGGCTCACCACTCCATGGACGTGAAAATGGCGAAGAACCCCGAGTCGGTCGAGGCCTTCTACGAGAGCATCGTCCCCGGGCTCCGCCGCAAAGCCACTGATGAGCTCGGGGTCCTGACGGCGCTCGCCGAGCAGGACGGCGTCGGACGACTCGAAGCGTGGGATTGGACGTACTACGACAACCAGCAGCGCCGCAACGACTTCGGGGTCGACCCCAACGAAGTGGCCCAGTACTTCCCGCTCGATCTCGTGCTCGATGGCATGTTCGCCGTCACCGGAGGAGCGTTCGGCCTCGAATACCGGCGGGTGACGGACGCGAAAGCGTGGCATCCCGAGGTGACGCTCTACGAGATCTGCAACGCCGGCTCGTCTGATCCGATCGCCTACTTCTACGCCGACCTCTTCCCCCGCGAAGGCAAGTACGGCCACGCTGCCGCCTTCCCGTTGACCTACGGAAAGGCACTCCCCGACGGCGGCTATCGACCCCCGGTCGCCGCCATCATCGCCAACTTCACCAAGCCGACCGAAGACGCCCCCTCGTTGCTCAGGCACGACGAGGCGCTGACCCTGTTCCACGAGTTCGGCCACATCCTCCACTTCTGCCTCACCACGGTGGACCTCATCCGCTTCTCAGGTTTCGATACCGAGTGGGATTTCGTCGAAGCCCCCTCGCAGATCATGGAGCACTGGATGTGGCAGCCGTCGGTGCTGCAGCGATTCGCCCGGCATCACGAGACGGATGAACCGATCCCCTCCGATCTCGTTGCGCGCCTGATGGCCGCCCGCGACCTCAACGTTGGGCTATCCACCATGCGCCAGGTCTACCTGGGCCACTTCGACCTCATGCTCCATGCCACCCCCGACCCGGTCGATCTCGACCGGGCGTACCGCGAGAGCTACGAGTACACCCTCCTCCCGTTTCACGAGGGCACTTTCTTTCCCGCGACTTTCGGGCATCTCATGGGCGGCTACGACGCCGGCTACTACGGCTACCTGTGGGCCAAGGTCTACGGAGACGACATGTTCTCCGTCTTCGAGGAGACCGGGCTGACCGACCCGGAAGTGGGCCGCCGCTACCGCGAGGAGGTGCTCGCCACCGGCGGCTCGCGCGACGCCATCGAGCACCTTCGAGCGTTCCTCGGGCGGGAGCCCAACAGCGAGGCGTTCCTGAGAAACCTCGGGCTCAGATAGCTTCTCTTCCTCTCACACCTGCCCGGTCGCCGCCCGCGCCAGTGCCGCCACCGCTTCCCGGTCCACCTTGCCCGCCGCCAGCATCGGGAGTTCGTCGACGAACACCCAGCGCCTGGGAACCCCCTGGCGGGCGAGACGCTCTCGCGCCCATCGCCCCAGCTCGATCGGCCCCACCTCTTCGGCGACCACCAGCACCGCCGTCACTAGCTCGCCCCACTCGTCATCGGGGACACCGACAACCACCGCCCGACGAACGACGGGGTGGAACTCCAACACTGACTCGACCGCCGCAGGATGCACGTTCTCGCCCCCGGAGATGATCACATCGTCCTTGCGCCCGAGCACGACCAATCGCCCCGAGGCGTCGAAACGACCGAGATCACCGGTCCGGTGCGGTCCTTCCCGCGGCGGCTCCCCCAGGTATCCGGGCGATACAGCCGGGCCGGCCACGACGATCTCGCCCTCGGCGCCGTTTGGCACCGGGTGCCCGCCTCCGTCGACGATGGAAACGTCCATGCCATCGAGCGGCAGCCCGACCACTCCCTCCTCGTCACCGAGCTCATCCGGCACGGCGGTGGCGACCTGCGAGCAGGTCTCGGTCATGCCGTAGGTGGCCGCCACCGGCAACCCGGCCCCTCGTGCCCGTTCCAGGAGCCCGCGGCTCGCCGGAGCACCGCCGACCAGTACCGCACGGAGTCCCCGATAGGGCCCAGGATCGACCTCGAGTACTCGATGCAGCATGGTTGGGACCAGGCTGGCGATGGTGACCTCGCCCCGGCGGAGCGTGGCCGCCACCCTCGCGGCATCGAACCCACCATGGATCACGACCGTCCCGCCGGCCGCAGCCGAGCGCCACAGCACCGAGAGACCGCCGACGTGGAACAACGGCAGGGCGAGGAGCCAGCGGTCGGTGGAGTCGTTGCCGATCCGCGCTCGGGATGCCGCGATCGCGCTCGCCACGTTGCCGTGGGTGAGTTGCACCGGCCGGGGCCGGCCGTGGGTGCCGGACGTGAAGACAACGGTGTGGAGGTCTGCGACGTCCCGAGTCACGTCTGGACCCGAGCCGACAGCCTCGCCGGTCGAGACCTCGGTAACCACCTGCTCAATGCCCCACGTTGCCAGTGAGCGCCCGGCGGCCGTGGTGAGAATTGGCGAGACAGGAGCGAGCACCGCCGGGGTGGCGCCGAGGCGGCCGATGCCCCACAGGGCCACGATCATGTCGAGGCGCGGCCGGACCGCCAGGCCCACCAAGTCACCGGGATCGAGGTCGAACGATCGGCGCAGGAAGGCTGCCGACCGTCCTGCCAGCTCATCGAGCTCGCCGTAGGTGACAGCGCGCCCGTCGTCGCACACGAGAGCGACCGCCTTGGGAAAGGCAGCCGAACTCCGGGCGAGCCAGTCGGTCGAGGTGAGACGGGGCATGAGGTCTCACTACAGTATCTGCCGATCCTCTCTCACTCCACCGCACGGAGGCATCTCATGATCTCTGAGATCTTCGACCCCGCCGCCTGGCAGCCGGTGGAGGGATTCACCTTCGAGGACATCACCTACCACCGGGCGGTCGGAATCGGGGCAGTGCGCATCGCTTTCGACCGGCCCGAAGTGCGCAATGCCTTCCGTCCGTCCACGGTGGACGAGCTGCTGGCAGCGCTCGAAGACGCCCGCGTCACGCCCGATGTCGGCTGCGTCCTGCTCACCGGAAACGGGCCCTCCCCGAAGGATGGCGGGTGGGCCTTCTGCTCGGGTGGCGACCAGCGCATCCGCGGCGCCGACGGCTACCACTACGAGGACGACGGTGGCATCGATCCCACCCGGCTGGGACGGCTTCACATCCTCGAGGTGCAGCGCCTCATCCGTTCGATGCCGAAGATCGTGATCGCGGTCGTGCCCGGATGGGCCGTGGGCGGCGGACATTCCCTCCACGTCGTGTGCGATCTCACCCTGGCCTCCGAGGAGCACGCCGTGTTCAGGCAGACCGATGCCGACGTCGCCAGCTTCGATGGCGGCTACGGCTCGGCGCTCCTCGCTCGCCAGATCGGACAGAAGCGCGCTCGGGAGGTCTTCTTCCTGGGTCGTGACTACTCGGCTCGGGAAGCGTACGAGATGGGCATGGTCAACGCCGTGGTGCCGCACGCCGATCTCGAGACGGTGGCTCTGGCATGGGCTCGGGCAGTCACCGCCAAGAGCCCGATGGCGCAACGGATGCTCAAGTACGCCTTCAATCTCCCTGACGATGGGCTGGCAGGCCAGCAACTCTTCGCCGGAGAGGCGACCCGGCTCGCCTACGGAACCCCCGAGGCGCAAGAAGGCCGCGACGCCTTCCTCGACAAGCGCGATCCCGACTATTCGCCTTTTCCGTGGCACTTCTGAAGGCGCTCGGGAGCTGCGCGTGACACGCCGGCCCTGGGTCGTAGCCGCCCGTCTCCCCACGCTCTGGGCAGCGACAGCCCCGGTGGTGGTGGGAACAGCGCTGGCGGTCCGCGACGAGGTCTTTCGGTGGGACGGATTCCTGGTGACACTGTTCGGCGCCCTCTGCATCCAGATCGGCGTCAATTTCGCCAACGACGTCGCCGACGCCGGGAGAGGTGTCGACAACGAACGTCGCATCGGACCTCGGCGGGCGGTGGCGACGGGCCTGCTCACCGCCCGCCAGATGTGGGGTGGGATCACCATCGCCTTCGGTCTGGCGGCCGTTGCCGGGCTCTACCTGGTGTTCCTCGCCGGACCGTGGATCCTCGTCATCGGAGCCGCCTCGGTGCTCGCCGCGCTCGGATACACGAACGGCCCTGTGCCCTATGGCTACCGGGGCCTCGGCGAGCTCTCCGTCTTCGTCTTCTTCGGGCTGGTGGCGACCGTCGGCACCCGCTTCGTCTTCGATCGCACGACCCCGGCGCCGGCCTGGTATGCAGGAATCGCGATGGGAGCGCTCGCCAGTGCGATCCTCATCGCCAACAACGTGCGTGACATCGACAACGATCGAGCCACCGGCAAGCGCACTCTCGTCGTGATGCTCGGCCGCCGCGCGGCACAGGGTCTCTATGTCGCTGCGATCGTGGCTCCTTTCGCCACGATCGTGGTCGCGGTAGCTGCCGGAGCCTTCCCGGCCGCCACGTTGGCGGCGATGGCTGCGATTCCCCTTGCGATCCCCCTCACCCGTGTCCTGTGGACCGAGACGGCGGGACCGCCCCTCATCGGCGTGCTCACCGGGACTGCCCGCCTTCAGATCGTCGTCGCCGTGCTGCTGGCGATCGGGTTGATGCTGTGAGGCTCAGGCGGTGCGAAGCAAGCCACGCTGGCGCAGGAGGTCGTTGACGAGCCCGGCGCCTCGATCGGCGTCGTCCACGGTGACGATCAGGTCGGGACGGTCATCTCGTACCAGTCGAATGCCCGGCCCGCGCCGGATCACGATCGCCCTCGCCCCGGTGAGGACCCTGCCGGTGAGTACCCGGTAGCCCCATCCCCCGTAGGCCAGGGGTTCGACCTGAATCACCTCGGCGCGGGCAATCTGATCGAGCGGAACCACCCGCCTCGGCCAGCCCCACCAACCGAGCCCGATTCCGACCCCGGCGGCGCTGACGGTCACCTGGATCGCCGAGGCGCCCAGGAGCACCACTGCCACGACGCCGAGGAGGATCCCCGTCGTCCCTTGCATCACGAGTGCTGCAGCCAGTCCGGCCAGTCCCAAGGCGGGAACCCAGACGGAGACGCCCGCCGACGTCCACGCCGCCGTCTCCCCGGCGCCGAGGCCCACGGTGGGAGCCGCGTCGGTGGCGATGGCCGGAGAAGCAGAGCGGCGCCCTCCGGCGGCCAGCCACCCGATGCCTCCCGCCACAACGGCTCCACCCACGATCGCCAGGACGTTCACCAGGTCCACCCCGGAAGCATCCGCCCACGACTCGGCGCCGTCATTGGCGACGATCGTCACCACCACGGCGCCGAGCAGCAGCCCGCCGACGAAGAAGAGCACCGCGACCACCGGCGGCAGCAGTGAGCCACCGCGGTGGGCGGCCAGCGAGCCCAGCCAGATCAAGGCGAAGAGACCGGCCACCAGCGCAACGAGGCCCCCCAGCGACAGCGTGCCGTTGGGCTCGCCGTTCGTTCCCCAATGCACGGCAAGCGGGTCCGGCAGGCCCCCTGCAAATAGCACCGGAATCGTCACCAAGAGCACCAGCATGATGACCGGAACGATCACAGCCGCCGTCCACCAGCGTCCACTTGCTCTTCTCATCGCATCTCCTGTTCGACCAGGGCGAGCACCTCGCCCACTTCCATCCCGACCCTCCGGCTCTCGGCCACCAGCTCTCCGACGAGGCGCACCAGGTCTGCACGAACCGCGTCGCTGCTGATCACGGCTCCCCGACCCCGGCGCATCTCGAGCGTCCCCTCGTCTCGCAGCACAGCGAAGGCCCGCAGCACCGTGTGCATGTTGACGTCGAGCGCCCTCGCCAGCTCACGCGCCGGGGGAAGCCGGTCCCCCCGGCCGAGCTCACCGTCGGTAATCGCTCGCCGGATCGCGGCCGCAATCTGCAGGTAGATCGGTGAGGTGCTGCTGGTGTCGAGACGGAGGAGCATTGTTCTAGTTATCATAGAACAATACTCTCACGCGATCAATAGGGGCCGCCTGGGGTCGGTTCTCGCCTTCCGACGGGCACCGTCCCGGTAACCTCGTCGGGGATGAACCACCCCAACGCCGCGTTCGCCACATCGCTGGCGGCGAGCCTCGCCACCTTGGGATTGCGTCACGCCTGCATCTCCCCCGGCTCGCGCAGCACTCCCCTCGCCACGGCATTCGCTCTCCACCCCGACATCACCGATTGGTCGCTACACGACGAGCGTTCGGCCGGGTTCTTCGCGCTCGGTCTCGCCAAGGCCGGGCGCTCTCCCGTTGCCCTCATCTCGACCTCGGGCACGGCGGCCGTCGAATACGCGCCGGCGGTGGTCGAGGCTCGCGCCTCCGGCGTACCGCTGCTCGTCCTCACCGCCGACCGCCCTCCGGAGCTTCGCGGTGTCGGAGCCCCGCAGGCCATCGACCAGGTGAAGCTGTACGGGGATGCCGTGAAATGGTTCCACGAGGTGGGAGTTCCCGACGATCACACCGTCCGGGCCGCTCCGGGGCTCTCGGCCCATGCCTGGGCGGAGGCGACGCGCTCTCCTGCCGGGCCGGTCCATCTCAACCTCCCCTTCCGGGAGCCGCTCGCCGATGGTCCGGCCGAAGCTCAGAACGACATGGCACCCCCGGCGTTCGTGCCCTCTTCCGCCCACGTCAGTGCCGAATCCCTCGCCACTCTCGCTGCAGCAGTCACCCGGCGGCGCACGATCATCGTCGCCGGGCCCGGCGAGGAGACGGGCTTCGTCGATGCCTGCGCCGACCTCGCCGCTGCCGGCGACTTTCCCGTGCTCGCCGATCCGCTCTCCGGTTTCCGGCACGGCCCCCACCGTCGCAGCCATGCCGTCGCGTATGGCGATCTGTTGGCGGGTGCCGGCATCCTCGACCGACTCCAGCCTGAGGCGGTCGTGCGTCTTGGGGCGATCCCCACCTCCAAGGCCCTCTGGCAATGGCTGGCGGAACACCCCAAGGTCCCTCAGATCGTGGTGGACCGAGGCCGGTGGCGCGATGCAATCGGGACAGCTTCGGTCGTCGTCGACGCTGACGCCGCGCCGCTGGCGAACGGCCTCGCCGAGGTGATCGACGCCACCGACCCCTCGTGGGCCGCCGCCTGGCACCAGGCCGACGAGGTCGCCGGCGACGTCATCGGCGACGCCCTCGATGCGATGCCCTTCCCCAACGAACCTGCCATCGCTCGCTCCGCCGTCTCCGCCCAGCCCGATGGCGGCATCCTCTTTGTCGCCTCCTCGATGCCGGTACGCGATGTCGACACCTTCGGCGGATCCTCGAATACCCGTCTTCGTATCCTCGGCAACCGGGGAGCCAACGGCATCGACGGCCTGGTGTCCTCGACTCTGGGGGCGGCGGCTGCCGGAACCGGTCCTGTCACAGGCCTCGTCGGTGACGTCGCTGCCATCCACGACCTCAACGCGCTCGCTACTGCGGCCCGCCTCGCCCTCCCTCTCACCATCGTCGTCATCCACAACGACGGCGGGGGGATCTTCCACCTGCTCCCCCAGAGCAACCCTTCCGAACTCGATCCGGCGATCTTCGAACGGCACTTCGCCACCCCTCACGGCATCGACTTCGTCGCCGTCGCCCGGGCCCTGGAGATGGACGCGGAGCGAATCGACAGTCGTGCCGATCTCGAACGCGCCCTCACCGATCGCCCGGTCGGCCCGCGGCTCATCGAGATCCGCACCGATCGTGCCGCCAACGCCGAGCATCACCGCCGTCTCAGGGCAATGGTCGCCGCCGCTCTCGGGTGATCTGCGCCGCCGTCACCACCTGAAACGCGGCACGCCGAGGCCTCGCTCGCCGGGAATGCCGTAGTCGATGACGGCGAACGCCGCGAGCGCGGCAGCGAGCGGAACCGGCCGGACCGCTTCCACCCGGCGGGCATGCCGGTGGAACACGGCAAGCTCGTCCTCGTGCTCTCGCAGCACCCAGCTGTCCGGACGTGCCCAGCGGCGGGCCTCCATCGGGTGGAGGGAGTGCGCGTAGTCGCGCCCATTGATCCCGTAGTTGCCCTTTCCCGGCATCGCCACGGCGAGCTTGAGCCGATCCTCGTTCAGCACCGACCACGATACGGCGCCCCCGGCCGAGGCGGATGCGCAGCAACCCGGCTCGTCCCATCTCGGCGACCACCTCGCCCTCGCTCACGATGATGAAGGCCGGGAAGCGGATCCTGGCGACGCGCCGGATCTCGGCGACTCCGTCGATCAGTGGCCCCCGGGTCGTCGCCGGCGCCGAGGCAGGCTCCTCCGTAGACCTCGACTGCTGGCGATCACTCATGTCTTCCCTCGCGCTCCACTCTGCGAAACGATGTCCACACCGACGAGCGGCCGCTCAGGTCGCGGC
Source organism: uncultured Acidimicrobiaceae bacterium (assembly GCA_964569015.1). Taxonomy (GTDB): domain Bacteria; phylum Actinomycetota; class Acidimicrobiia; order Spongiisociales; family UBA5794; genus CAYQEC01. Next base: position 28,117 of record CAZMSN010000007.1, read on the forward strand.
GAGCAGGTTGAGCAGCGGCCGGAACTTGAGCCGAGTCTCATCGAGCTCGGTTTCTGGATCGGATTCGGCCACGATCCCGGCGCCGGCATACAGCCGCGCGGTCGCGCCGGTCAGCAATGCGCAGCGAAGGCTCACCGCCACCTCCGCCTCCCTCTCCGGCGACACCCAGCCCACGCCGCCGCTGTACCAGCCACGGTCGATCCCTTCCACCCTGTCGATGAAGACGCCGGCCTCCGGGCGCGGGGTGCCGCCGACCGCCGGGGTGGGGTGCAGCGTCGCCAGCAGCTGGAACGGGCCGACCTGGCCTTCGAGCGTGCCGGTGATCTCCGTCGAGAGGTGCTGGACGGTGGCCATCCTCCGCAGCGAGGGCACCGGGGGTACCTCCAGGTCCCGCGTGAGCGGATCGAGCCTGCTCGCGATGTCGTCGACGACGAAGGCATGCTCTCGACGATCTTTCTCGCTCGACAAGAGGGCCTCACCCACGGCCCGGTCGTCCGCCTCGCCTTCCCCGCGCCGGGCGGAGCCCGCCAGTGAGCTCACCCGGATCTGATCATCTCGCTGAGCGAGCAACAGCTCCGGGCTGGCGCCGACGAAGACAGAATCCCCGACCTGGAAGCCAAACGAGTAGCACTGCGGATGTGCCTCGCGCAGAAAGTGGACGAGATCGTAGGGGTCGGCGGCGCCTGCGGCGCGAACGATCACCGAGCGGCTCAGGACGACCTTCTGCAGTGCGCCCGCACCGATGGCGGCGATCGCCTCTGCGACCTCCTCTCGCCACTCCCCGGCCGACGGATGTGATTCCACGGAATGATCACCGGGATCAGGCGGAAGCGGCGCTCCTTTGGTCCCGAGGTCGCCGAGTGTGGCCAACAGCAGGCGCGAATCGGCGCCGGGGGGAACCACCACGGTGAGGCGACTCTGCCCGCCGCTGCGTTCCACGGTGATCTCCGGGATCGTGAGGTCTGCTGCCCCGAAGCCGTCCCACTCGATCCCACGGGGACCGTCCGGGGCAAATGAGAAGCCGAGGAAGCCGCGCACCCGACACGGCATGTCACCGAAGCGCGTAAGCGCTGAATCGAGCTGCGCGAACCGCTCCGTCCCCGCGGCGCCGACTCGCCATGCTGCTCCGAGCCCGGCCGTCTCCGATCCATCGGGGTTGCTGAAGTAGTTGGCGATCTGAAACAGTCCGGAACCCGACCGTGCCAACTCCAGCGGCGCCACGCTCGTAGGGATGCAAGCCGCGGCATAGCCCGACGACCCGACCGAGAGGCCGGCATCGAGTTGCTCGATCTCAGAGGCCGGGAAGAGCACAAGGAGAGATCCTACCGGCGCCGCCAGGTGCCCGGAGTGGAGGAATCTCAGAGCATCTCGGCAACGTGGGCGGCCACCGCCGCGGGTCTCTCCATCCACACGAAGTGCGAAGCCCCGGGCACGATCACGTACGAGGCCGACTGCATGCGTTTCGCCGTGGCGCGCAGGAAGACCTCGGGGTGGGTGGGTGAGTGCTCGCCGGCGACGAGCAGCGCCGGGGTGGCGATCTCGCCCAATCGCTCCCATCCCTCGTGCAGCATGGCCCCCACGTAGAACTCGGCCTCAACCTCGGGAGGGCACTTGAGCACCCACGAGCCGTCCCGCCACACGAGGCCCCCGCCGACGTATGCATCCAGCGCACGACGGTCCCACGCCGAGAAGGGGGCACGGCCCTGCCAGCGCTGCAACGCCTCGTCGGGGCTCGAGAACGACGCCCGCCGTCTGCGCGCCGCCACGCTCATCGGATTGTCGGGGTAGCTGCCGTAGGGCGGCGGGAAAACGACCGGCTCGACGAGAACCATCGATCGAAACGATCCCGGCGAGAGCAACTCCGCGAGCATGATCGCGGCCGCTCCCGAGGAATGCCCCACCCCGACCACACCGCGACTGTCCCCGATGACCGCGAGCACGTCGCGCCCGATGTCCCACCAGTCGTAGGGCGGCTCGGGGATCGTGGAGTCCCCATGGCCCCGCTGGTCGAGAGCGACCACCCGGAATGCGTCGACGCCGGCTGCGAGCTCCTCCACGACCGGGGCGGCCACCTCTTTGCAGAAGCCGGTGGCATGAACCATCACGATCGGCGGAGCGGCATCGCCGTGCGTCCACTCGGCGGTGGCGATGACGATCCCGTCAGTCGAGGTGACTCGGCCCGGCGCCGGTGGGATCACGCCGAGCTGTCGTCGAGTCGCCAGCTGAGCTCGCTCTCGACCCGCACCACGCCATCGAGACGGCGGGCCAACTCCTCCAGCAGGCTTGCCTCATTTCGAGTCCCGATTTGTCCGCGGAACGTGACGACGCCGTTGGCAACCGAGACCGTGATGTCGTCGGGATCGATGAACAGCACCCGGCGGAGCACGTCTTCGCGGATCTCGTCCTCGATGATGTCGTCGGGTCGGGTGAACACCGCGACCACGTCCATGCGCGAGATGATGCCCAACACATGGCTCTCTTTGTCGACAACCGGGAGGCGGTTGACATCGTGGAGCGCCATCGTTCGCGCCGCATCACCGATGCGCTTGTCGGAATCGATGGTGACGACGTTTGAGTTCATCACCTGTCCCACCGTCTCGACCGGTAGCGGATTCTCCGCCTCCTGCCGCGCGACCTCGAGCCGCAGAAAATCGGCCTCGGTGATGATCCCGACGATGCTCCCGTCCCCATCACAGACCGGGAGTCCGCTCACCCGATTGCGAAACATCAGACGCGCCGCGTCCTTGATCGCCGTCTCAGGCGAGACAGTGATCACGTCGGTGGTCATCACGTCCACTACCCGCATGGAATCCCCTCCTCGTCGACACCCATTCTTGCAGTCACAGCTCCGATGGGATATCGCGCCGGGACGGGACCCACGGCCCTCGCACTCGACGGACGCGAATACTGGCGTCGACGACCCGGACGCCCTGTCCCGGCAACCCCACCTTGACGGGGTTCAGATCCAACTCGATCACCTCGGGGAGCAGCTCGACCAGCGCCGAGACCCGCAGCAGGGCGTCCCGCAGCGCAGCCAGGTCGCCCGGTGCTCCTCCCCGGTATCCATCCAGCAGGGGAGCCGACTTCACCTCGGCGATCATCTCCGCCGCATCGACGTCGGTGAGCGGGGGCATCCGGAATGCCACGTCGCCGAGCAACTCGACATAGACGCCGCCGAGCCCGAACACGACGAGCGGCCCGAAGGTGGGGTCCTCGGTCATTCCGATCAGCACCTCGTGGCCCCCCTCGACGAACTCCTGCACGAGAACACCTTCGGCGTCCTCGATTGCCGAGGTCACTGAACGGAATGCCTGACGCACCGCGGCCTCGCCCCGGCAATCGAGCACGACACCACCGACGTCGGACTTGTGCACGACGGAACCGGAGACGACCTTGAGCACTACCGGCGTGCCGTACGACGCTGCCAGCTCGGCGGCGGCGTCCTCATCTCTGACCACCCCGGCGCGGGGCATGGAGAACCCGAATGCCTCCAGCACCGAGACGATCGCGTCGGGCTCCAGCCAGCCACCGTCGTCACCGAGCACCTCGAGAGCATCCTCCACCGCCCGGCGAGCAGCAGCGGCGTCGATGCCGTCGAGCTCGGGAATCGTGCCTTCGTCGCGAGCCTGCCACTCGGCATACTCGACGGCTTTTGCCAGTGCCCACGCTGCCTGCTCCGGGAACGGGTAGGTCGGAATCCAATGCTCGCCGTCGCCGAAGGACTCTGGGGCGCCCGTCGCGCTCATGTAGACGAGGACAATCGGCTTCTCGCCGTGGTGCGCCAGGGCCGTGTCGCGGATAGCGGCAACCGTCTCGTCGGCGCCGACCGGCGACGCCGGGACGAAGATGGCGACCACAGTATCGACCTCGTCGGTGGCGAAGAGCTCATCGAGGCAGGCTGCGTACTCGGCGGCCCCGGCCGAGGCGATCATGTCGATCGGGTTGCTCACACCCGCGTCCGGCGACAGGGCGCCGCGCAGACGACCCTGGAGTTCCGGCGAGAACTCGGCGACCTCGAGCTTCCGCGCCGAGAGCGCATCGGCGGCGAGTATCCCGGGGCCGCCGGCGTTGGTGATGATTCCCACACGGCGGCCGGCGGGAAGGGGCTGGTTGGCGAGCAGGGCGGTGACGTCGAACAACGACTCCAGGGTGTCGGTGCGGACGACCCCGGCCTGGCGGAAGAGTGAGTCAACGGCGACGTCGAGACTCGCCAGCGAGCCGGTGTGGCTACTCGCTGCACGGGCCCCAGCGCGGGTTCGACCCGACTTGACGGCGACAATCGGCTTCTTCTTGCCGATGCGGCGGGCGGCGCGGGCGAACCGGCGAGGATTCCCGAACGATTCGAGGTAGAGCAGGATCACGTCGGTGGCCGGGTCGTCCTCCCAATACAGCAGCAGGTCGTCGCCCGAGACATCGGCCTTGTTGCCAACCGACACAAAGCTCGAGATGCCGATGTTGAGCTGCGCCGCGTAGTCGAGAATGGCGACGCCCAGTGCCCCACTCTGGCTGGACATGGCAACGTTGCCGGGAGGCGGGACGTGCGGCCCGAACTGGCCGTCGAGCCGTACCGCCGAATCGGTGTTGAGCACCCCCATACAGTTGGGCCCGACCATCCGCATCCCCGCTGATCGCACCACCTCCAACAACTCGCGCTCGCGCTCGCGGCCCACCGGCCCGATCTCGCCGAACCCGGCGCTGATCACGACCACGCCCCTCACGCCCTTCTGCGCACATTCCTTCACGGCCGGAATCACCACCTCCGCCGGAACCACGATGAAGGCGAGGTCGACGTGCTCGGGGACGTCGAGGATCGATCGGTAGGCCTTCACCGAGCGCACGACATCGGCGTGGGGGTTTACCGGGAACACCGGTCCTGTGAAATCGCCGTTGAGGATGTTCTTGAAGAGACGGCCTCCGATCGACAGCGGGTCACGGCTGGCGCCAACGACCGCGACCGAGCTGGGGTAGAAGATCGGCATCAGGGAAGCCGCCACGGCGCGCCGCTCGTCGGCGTGCTCGGCGGCAAGGGTCGCCGCGGAGCCCCCGGTCGGGAAGTGCACCGTGTAGACGCCCTCGTCCAGTTCACGCTGGAGCGAGAACCCCGTGTTGCGGAACACCCGGATCATCACGTGGTTGTCGGCCAGGACCTTCGCCTGAAAGGCTGAGATACCCCGATCCCTGGCGTAGGAGGCAAGGAGCTGGAGGAGCCGCCGGGCGATGCCCTTGCCTTGTTGCGCGTCGATGACGGCGAACGCGATCTCCGCGGTTCCGGGTGTCGCGTCGAGACGCGAGTAGCGACCCACACCAACGATCTCCCCGCCGCGCTCAGCGACGAAGGCCATCCGGTCGGCGTAGTCGAGGCGAGTGAAGACCTCCACCTCTTCGGGGGTGAGGTGATCCTTGACCTTGAAGAACCGGTGATAGACGCTCTGGCGGGACATCTGCCCGAGCATGCCCTGGAGGCCGTCTCCATCGCTCGGCAGGATCGGACGGATCCGAATCGTGCTCCCGTCCCGCAGCACGACGTCGAACATCCATTCCGAGGGGTAGGTGTCCGGAACGCCCTCGGCGGTATCGGGTTCCTTGCTCACCCGCCGATTGTACGACCCAGATTGCTCGCGTCAGTGACCTGCATCCTTGCGGGTTCGCCCCATCGACGCTCTCTCTGATCCCGGTAGGCTCCGGCTATGCGAAAGGCGGCCTGGTTGTCGATGCTGCTGATCGTCGTCGCTGCATGCAGCACCGGCGAGCCGGCCGACGAGCCCAGTACCACCGTCGCCGCCGCGACCACCTCCACGAAGGCCCCGGCGCCGGCCACGAGCTCCACCACCACGACGACCACCACCACGACGACCACCACGACCACGCTCCCGGCCACCGGTGACGCGGCTTTTGCCATCATCCAAGTCGTGTTTGGCCGCGTTCCCCATGTGATGATCGCCAACCTGGGAAGGGGTACCGGCACCCTGGGAAGCCACCGGCTCGCCAGGCGACCCGACACCGTGGTGCTCCCGGCCATCGAGCTTGCCCCTTCGGAGATCCTCGTCGTGGGCCTCGGCGAGGATCCGCCACCCGAACTGGCAGGAACCGCGGCGACAATCGATCTCGGACCGGCGCTCGGGAGCATCGGCCCCGAGGGCGGGGAGCTCGCTCTCTTCGGCCCGGGAGATGCCGATGACCCGACCGCCATCATTGACTATCTGCAATGGGGAAACCCCGGGCACGGCTACAGTGAGGTCGCGGTATCGGCCGGCATCTGGGTTGCGGACGCCTTCGTTGATACCGGATCGACCACGCTGGTGATCACCGCCGTCTCGTTCCCGACTACGGGACCGCAGGATTGGGTCGCCGAGATCGGTGGCTGACCTCAATCCTTAAGATCTTGTTATCACCTGCTGGACGCGCTGCTAACCCGCCGAATGCAACGATGTTCTTGCTACGCCACACACGTAGGCAAACCGATTGACAGGATGGACGCCCCCTCATCTGCCCATCCATCCTGTGACTTGAAGAGACCCGCTGTAGCGGGTCTCTTCAAGTTCACGACCCGTGCCCCTCGGCGCCGAGCCTCACCTCGACCCTGGCCCCGCCGTGCGGGCCATTCGAGACGGTCACTCCCCCACCGGTGCACTCCGCCGCCCGCCTCACGATGTCGAGCCCCAAACCGGTCGAGCCACCGGCACTGGCTCCCCGCTCCAGAACCGACTGGTCGGGGAATCCCGGGCCATCGTCTTCCACCACCAGCACCGAGGTGCCGTTGGCCCCCAGTGCGGCACTGAGGGCATAGCCCGTCCCCGCGGGCGTGTGTGCAAAGACGTTCTCGATCAGGGTATCGAGCAGCGCCCCGAGATCCTGAGAGTCCATCGCCACCGGGAGACGGCCACCTGAGGTGCGAACCGTCACCGGACGGTTCTGCTCGTCGGCGACGACCTTCCAGAAAGCCGCCCGGTGACGAACAACCGTGGCAAGGTCGGCGACTTGACTGCCACTCTCGGCGGACGGGCGCCGTGCATCCTCGATGAGACGATCCATCGCCTGCTCGAGTCGATCCACGTCCGATCGCAGCGCCTCCGCCTCGGCCGGGTCGCTGAGGGTCTCTGCCTGGAGCCGCAAGGCGGTGAGTGGAGTACGCAGGCGGTGCGAGAGATCTGCAACCGATTCGCGCTCGGCCGACAGCAGCGTCCCCAGTCGCCCTGCCAGGAAGTTGAACGCCTCCCCCACCTCGGCGATCTCGGCCGGTCCTGCCGGTCGCACCCGGGTTCCCAGGTCACCGACGCCGAGCGAGCGCGCTGCCGCCGACAGCTCGGTCATCGGCATGACTATGGACCGCCCGAGCCGATCCGCCGCAGCCATGCCGATCACGATGAGGAAGAGCCCAAGGCCGCCCAGCATGAGCCAGGCGGTGCGGACGCCCTTGCGCAGCTCGGCGTCGCTCACGAAACTCCGCACGACGACCGTACCGCCCCCCTCGGGATCATCAGCGAGCAACACCGGCACCAGGATCTCGGCGCCGCCCTCCGTGAAGGCGGTGAAGGCTCGCGCCGACTGACGAGCGGCCTGCACACCGGTGAGATCATCGACGGGCGCGCCGACGTTCGGCCCGCCGGGCAACAGGACCGTCACGCCGTCGGGTGCGCCGAAGGCGTCCACGACCCCTTGCGCCAGCTCGGCAGTGATGACACTGCCCTCGGGAGTGACGCTGGAGACCGCCAGGGTGGTGGCGATCGACTGGGCGAGCGTTTCGCCGCCCGACAAGGCCCGATTCTCGGCCTGGTTCCGCACCAGAATCGCCAGCGGGATCAAGAAGGCGATGACGACGAGTGACCCCACCGCCAGGGAGAGCAGAGCGATGCGCCGCCTCATGCGTCGGGATCGACGAGTTTCACGCCGACGCCGAACACGGTCTGAAGGTAGTGGCTCTCGGCGGCGGACTCGCCGAGCTTCTTCCGCAGCCAGGAGATGTGGACGTCGACCGTCTTCTCACTCCCCCCGTACGGCTGCCGCCACACCTCGGCGAGCAGCTCCCGCTTCGAGACGACCTCGCCCGCCCGTTCGGCCAGGAAGTGCAACACGTCGAACTCCTTCGGGCTCAGACCCAGTTCCTCACCGTCGAGGCGGGCCTCACGGGAAGCCGCGTCGAGCACGAGGCCCCCGACCGTGATCGGCCCCGTTCTGACACCGCTCGCCACCCGGCGCAGGACCGCCCGCACCCGGGCCTCGAGCTGCTCGACGGAGAAGGGCTTGACCAGGTAGTCGTCGGCGCCGGAATCCAGCGTGCGGATGATGTCGCGGTCTTCCGACCGCGCCGTCGCCACGATGATCGGCACTTGGCTCACGGCGCGGATCATCTTGAGTAGCTCGGCTCCGTCGAGGTCTGGGAGTCCCATGTCGAGGATGACAAGATCGGGGGCGGTGTTCACCACTGCCTGGAGACCCTCCATCGCCGTCGAAGTCGAGCCCACGTCGTAGCCCGCGTCGGCGAGGACCCGCGCCACGAGCTCGCGGATTCTCTGCTCGTCCTCGATGATCACCACGGAGGTCATGGACGAAACTGTAGGCACGCCACCACGATCCTCTAACTCGCCTTTGCGATTCCTTCACGTATTCTTGGTCGTGTCCCAACACTGGACCACGCACAATGAGACGAATGCGGCACAGATTCCTGCTCTTCGCCGGCTGGGTTGCTGCGGTCGCGGTGGCCATCGTGGTCTCTTCAGGCGCAGTATCCGTGGCGGGGGGACAGGTGAGCGATCGACCGATCCGCGCTCTCTCGGCGTCGGAAGTCGCCGCTCTTCCTGTCGCAGCCGGCAGCGAACGTCCCGCCGGGAGCGAGCTCCCTGCCTCCGGCGGCTCTGGGTCCGACGGGACGTCCGCCGCCGAAGCGACAACCGCCAGCGGGCCTTCGACAATCGATCAGGGCCCAGTCGGCGGCGAGCAGGATGCCCTGGGCGACGGCTCCGCCCTGTCCATCGAGCCGGCGCCCACCACCGACGACGATACGCCGGGCATCCTGCGCTCCGACCCGGACCTCCGGGTGTGGGCACCCTCGGAACCGATCGAGCCGGAAGCGCCTCGATCGGTCGCCCGCGTCGCCGACCTCCGCGGGGGGCGAGTCGCCTACGGGGGCAATGATGGTCGTGTGCTCTACCTGTGGGCCTTCGCCAAGCCGGGCTATGCCACCTTTCGGGAGATGTCGTTCGATCGATCCATGTTGACGGTCGTGTTCTCCAACGGCAGCCGGGAATCCACGTTGATCGTGAGCTGGACGGACACCGGGCTCGACACCGTCGAGATCGAGGACGGCAACTGATCTCGATCAGGCCATGGGGACCAGCTCGAGCATCGACTCGTCGAAGTACGCCGTGTCTCCCTCAGGCATGAGGATCACCCGATCGGGAACGAGCGCTTCGACGAACGGGGCGTCGTGGCTGACCAGGATCAGAGTTCCCTCGTACTGATCCAGCGCATCGAGCAACGCTCGCTTCGCCTGAGGGTCGAGGTTGTTGGTCGGCTCGTCGAGGAGGAGCACGTTGTGCCGTCCGACCACGAGCTGGGCGAGGGCCAGCTTGGTCTTCTCCCCGCCCGACAAGGTGCCGGCGTCCTGGTCGATCTTGTCGGCGAGTAGAAAGTGGCCGAGCAGCGTACGCAGCACCTGATCAGGCTCGCCGGAGGCGCGTCGCATATGATCGAGCACGGTGGCACCGCCCTCGATCTGCTCGTGTTCTTGGGCGTAGTACCCCACCGACACCCGCAGCCCCAGGGCGACAGTGCCGAGGTCGGCCGTTTCCTCACCGGCGAGGATCCGCAGCAGCGTCGTCTTGCCGGCGCCGTTGAGACCCATGATCACCATGCGCTCGCCGCGATCGATGTCGACATCGATATCGACGAACACAACGTTGTGACCGAATGCCTTCGCCAGCCCGCTTCCCTTGATCGGCGTCCGCCCCGATGGCTCGGGCTGGGGAAACCGCAGCTTCACGCTGCGGGCCTTGGCGCCGACCTCGGTTCGCACTGCTTTCAGCCTCTCGACTCTCGTCTCCCACGACCGGGCCCGTCTCGCCATCTTCGCGGTCCGGCCCTTGAACCGCCGAATCCCCTCTTCGAGCCTGACGATCTTCTCGTCCTGGTGATGGCGCTCCCGCCGGCGCTGCTCCCGCCGGCGCTCCCGTTCGTCGAGGTAGTTGCTGTAGTTACCGCGGTACGGCTCGACGCGCCCGTCGTCGAGTGCCAGCACCGAAGTGATCGACTCATCGAGCAGTGGCAGGTCGTGGCTGACCACGAGCAAGCCCCCCTGGTATTGAGCGAGGTACTCCATGAGCCAGACCTTGGCGTCGACGTCGAGGTGATTGGTGGGCTCGTCGAGCAGCAACACATCGGTCTCGGCGAACAGGATTCGTGCCAGCTCGACACGGCGGCGCTGGCCCCCGGACATGGTTGCCATCTGCTGGTCGAGCTCGTCGCTCCCGATACCGAGGGAGGAGGCGAATCGCTTCGCCTCCGCGATGGCCACGTACCCCCCGCGCGCCGTGAACTCGTCATCGAGACGTGAGAATCGCCTGATCAGGCGGTCCCGCTCCGATCCGGTGGCAGTCTCCATTGCGAGGCGGACATGCTCCATCTTGCGCTCGAGCGCGCCGATCTCACGGGCCGTGAGAACTCTCTCCAGGGCCGTCAGCTCACGGTCGGAAGGCTCCTCGATCGCCGCCTCCTGTGAGAGATAGCCGATGGTGCCGCTGCGCAGCACCGACCCCTCGACGGGGTCACGGCGACCGGCGAGGGTCCGCAGCAGCGTCGTCTTGCCGGCGCCGTTGCGACCGACCAGGCCGATTCGATCGCCGTCATGAATCGAGAAAGACGCTTCCGAAACGAGCCGGCGAACCCCGGCTTCTATCGCGATGGCACGAGCGATGATCATGGTCATCGGACCTCAGAGCCCGGCGCCGACCGGATTGGGGACTCCGGCAGCTCGCAGCTTGTGGAGGATCCTCACCATCTGGCGCAGCGAGTAGAGGGCATCACGGCGCGACACTGCCGCCGACGCCGGCGCCAGCACAATGTGGCGCAGCCCGGCGTCGACGTGCTCGCCGAGGCGTCGTAGCACGTCGTCGGGGGTACCCCACACGACGGCGTCGGCAACCAGATCGGTGGGGACGCGGGCGATCGCCGCTTCCAGCTCGGTTCGTTCCCACCGCTCGGGAACGAAGTCGATCATCCCCCGGAAGCCCTCGCCCAGCGGGTGATCGAGGCCGCGCTGCCGCCAGGCCGTCTCCGGAGCCAACAGCGCCATGAACCGCACAAACCTGGAATCGAGCAGACGACGGGCGTGCGCCCGGGTGCGGCCGATGACGGAGAAGACCTGCCACGCGGGAACGATCTGGTCGGGATTGCGTCCGGCCTGTGCCGCCTCGGCGCGGACAGTGGCCAGGGCGTCGCCGTACTCCTGGGGTGTCATGGGCAGCGTCGGGTACCAGCCATCACCGTACCGCCCGGTGAGACGGAGCATGCGCGGCCCATGGGCGGCGATCCACAACAACGGCCGATTGCCTGGAGCCGGCTTCAGGTCCATGACGGCGCCGTCGAGCGTGAAGAACTCGCCCGAGTAGTCGATCGGCCCGTCGGAATCGAAGCAGAGTCTGATGATCTCGAGCGCCTCCTCGAGTCGTGACACCGGCCGGGAGAAGTCGAAGCCGTACGGATCGAGGTTCTCACGCTCCCCGGCGCCCAGTCCGAGGATCGGGCTGCGCTTCGTCATGTGGGACCAGGTCATCGCTGCCTGGGCGAGCAGAACCGGATGTCGGCGGATCGGCTCGGTCACGCCCACGCCGATGTGCATCGGCCCGACGCGCGACGCGAGATGACCGACCAGCGACTGATAGTCGAAGTAGGGATGCGGGCTGCCGTCCGCCTTCGCCATCCAGGAGAAACGCCGATCCCACAGCGAGCGGGGATAGAAGCTCTGGAAGTGATCGACGGTCCATGCCACGTCGAATCCGAGAACGCGGGCAGCGCGCACCAGGAGGTGCACCCGCTTCAGCGATGGCGAGGTGCCAACGCCGAGCCCGATGGAAACCCGATTCGGATCGATCATGCCCGCAAGGCTAGGAGATCGCAGAGGAATCGCCTACGGCGCCGCACCGAGCTGACGGAGCGCCCGCAGCAAGACCACCCGCATCGTGTCGGGTGAGTACAGAGCGCAGTCTTGGGCGGCGACGGCGAAGGATTGCATCGCCGAACTCCCACCACGGTGTCTCGCCCGCCCCCTGGTTCGGCGGCTACTCCGCGGAGGGATGTCGGCCGGCGCCGCTGACCATGATCCCGTCGGCCCCACTGTCGAGGACGGAGCGGAGCCGGGAGGCCGGTAGCGGGCGGGTGTAGTAGAAACCCTGGAACAGCTCGCACCCGAGGCCGCTGAGGAGATCCACCTGCTCACGGGTCTCGACTCCTTCGGCGATGACGCTGAGCCGCAGGCTGCGGCCGAGCCGGATGATCGCCTCAGAGAGGTTCGCACTGTCGGTGTCGGCGACGGCCGCGTCGACGAAGGCGCGATCGATCTTGATCGTGTCGATCGGGAGGTCCCTCAGCTCGCTCAGGGACGAGTAGCCGGAACCGAAGTTGTCGATGGCGACGCGGATGCCTCGCTCCCGCAACCGCTCCAGCGTGCGCCTCGCCAGCAAGGAGTCGTCGAGCAGGGTCTCCTCCTTGAACTCCAGCGTGAGCCACTTGGCCTCGACGCCCGTGCGGGACAGAGCGCGGTCGATGATCTCGACCAGATTGCCCCGCCGGAGCTGGCGGGACGAGATGTTCACGGACACCACGAACTCGCCGAATCCCGCCTTCTGCCACTCCGCGATCTGACGACACCCCTCAAAGAGCGCCCACTCGCCGAGCGGGAGGATCAGGTCGGTCTCCTCCGCCACCGAGACGAAGCGCTCGGGCAGCACCAAGCCGTGCTCGGGATGATCCCATCGTGCCAGGGCCTCCACGCCTTGGACCACGCCGGTAGCGCCATCGACCCACGGCTGATAGACCAAGGTGAGTCCCTCTTCGATCTCGAGCGCCCGGCGCAGGCCGTCGATCAGGCGCAGGCGTTCGGAGGTCTGCTGCCGCAGCTCCGGGGTGAAGTACTGGTATGTGTTCATGCCGGCGGCCTTGGCGCTGTACATGGCGATGTCGGCATCGCGAAGCAATGCCTCGGCGTCGTCTCCGTCGATCGGGTAGAGAGCGATCCCGATCGAGGCCGTCACCTGCAGGGCCTGCTCCCGCACCCGATAGGGCTCCTCCAGGGTGCGGAGGATCTTCGTGGCGACCTGGCCGGCGTCCTCGACACGTTGGCTCCCCTCGAGGATGACGGTGAACTCGTCTCCGCCGATGCGAGCAACGCTGTCGGTGGCGCGCACCGACGACACGAGCCGGCGCGCCACTTGCTGGAGCATCTCGTCGCCGATGGAATGGCCGAAGCGGTCGTTGATCGTCTTGAACTCGTCGAGATCGACGAACATCAACGCAACGAGCCCTCCGTCACGGCGGGCTCGACTAATGGCGTTCTGGAGGCGGTCGCCGAACAGCACCCGATTGATGAGGCCCGTCAGAGGATCGAAGCGGGCCATGTAGTTGAGCTTGCGACGATCGGCTTCGCGGGACATCTCCAACTCGTTGTACCGCTGCCGCCACTGGCGCCGAGTTGCCCGCGCCGCCGGGCGGAAGAGGAAGAGGCCCTCGGCGATCAGCAGGATGATGATCAAACCCAGTAATCCCAGCTCGAAGTTCCTCAACATGGCGACCCGCGATTCGGCATTGGCCCCGAGCTGCGTCACGATCGCACCCATACCGGTGGCGTAGCGGTCGGCGGCAGCCTCGACGGCGACGACGTCGTCGATGTCGATTGCGCCTCCCGCATCGTGTGTGCCCAGGATCATCCCGCTGAGACCGACAAGCTCCTCATAATCCGGCTGAACGTCCTCGAGGAGCACGGCCATGTCCCCATCGAGGCCGATCGACTCGCCGTCGGTGGAGGGGTCGAACGCGACCTGGTCGGCAATGAGCCGCTCCAGCGCATAGGAGAGGATGCCAGCGGCCTCCGGCGTCGCCGAATCCGAGACGAGGTCGCGGGCCGAGGCGGCCAGCCGGCGACTCAACAGGATTTGGCCCGCGGCGCCGTTCAGCTCGGCGGTGTCATCACGCTGACGCTGCAAAGCGCTGGAAACGAGGAAAGTGCCGGCGATCACGACGAGAGCGATCAACACCAAGCCGAAGACGTAGCGACCCGCCGGCCGGGACGGCGGCTCACCCGAGGAGCGGGACGGCGCCGCAGAAACCGCCGAGTCCGGCACGGCCGGCGCGTTGTCACCACCCATGGTCACCTTCAGCTTGCTTGTCCACCTTCGATCGAGCCGTGTCCCCCCGCGACCGCTCCGTTGCGTATCGGCCAACAACGTCCGGACATTGAACGTTAACCTTCGAGACCGTGAGGGTATGCCTCACTCTGCAGCAGAGAGCTCCCAAACGCCACCATCGAGGTACTCGCAAATCGACGCCGCGGCGCGGCGACCCGCGCCCATCGCGAGGATGACCGTGGCGCCGCCGCTGACGATGTCGCCGCCGGCGAACACACCCACCTTGCCGGTCCGCCCCGTTTCGGAATCGGCCACGAGCGTCCCCCACGGTGTCTCCTCGAGGTCGGGTGCCGTCTTGTGGATGAGTGGATTGGGCCTGTTGCCGATCGCAACCACCGCCACATCGATGGGGAGGTCGAAGACGTCGCCCTCGATCGGCTCAGGACGTCGCCTGCCACTGTCGTCGGGCTCGCCCAGCTCCATCCGCTGCAGCCGGACCCCACTCAGCCAACCATCGTCGTTGCCCTGAAGCTCCAGCGGCGCAACCAGCGTCATGAACTCGATCGACTCGGCCTTGGCATGCTCCACCTCCTCGGCACGAGCGGGCATCTCCTCCTCGGAACGCCGATAGAGAATCATCGCCCGCGCCGCACCGAGCCGTCGCGCGGTGCGTACCGCGTCCATCGCGGTGTTGCCGCCCCCGAAGACCGCCACGTTCTTCTGGTAGAGATCGAGCAGCGGGGTCTCGGCCCCCTCGGCGTAGGCCTTCATCAGGTTGACCCTGGTGAGGAACTCGTTCGCCGAGTACACGCCGATCAGGTTCTCTCCCGGCACGTCGAGGAACCGGGGCAGGCCGGCCCCGACTCCGATGAACACGGCGTCGTAGCCCTCCTTCTCGAAGAGGTCGTCGATGGTGTCGATCATGCCGATGACGGCATTGGTCTCGAAGCGCACCCCCATCGCCGCCAACTGGTCGATCTCGGCGCGGACGATCTCCTTGGGAAGCCGGAACTCGGGGATCCCGTACACAAGAACGCCGCCCAGCTCGTGAAGCGCCTCGAACACCGTGACATCGTGCCCAGCTTTGATGAGGTCGGTGGCGCAGGCGAGCCCGGCGGGGCCACTCCCCACGATCGCCACCCGCTTGCCGGTGTTCACCTTCACCGGAGAAGCCACCCGGCCACCTTGGATCCGCTCCTGGTCTGCCACGAAGCGCTCCAGGTAGCCGATGGCCACCGGGCGGTGCTTCCTGCCGAGCACGCAGGCGCCCTCGCACTGATCCTCCTGCGGGCATACACGGCCACAGATCGCCGGTAGCGAGTTGTCACGTTTGATGACCCCGACGGCCTCGTCGAAGCGGCGCTCCGCCACGAGCTGGATGAAGCCCGGGATGTCGACACTGACCGGGCAGCCCTCGATGCAGGTGGGACGGGCGCACAGCAGGCAGCGCTGCGCCTCGGCCACGGCCGCCTCGGCGGAGAGCCCCAGATTGACCTCCTCGAAGTTGGTGGCGCGCCGCGCCGGGTCCCGCTCGGGCATCTCCTGGCGAGGCAGTTTCATCCGCTCGCGACGGGTGAGCTCAGGCGCCATCACGAGGTCTCCGTCCCGGCGAGGCGGCATTTTTCGGCGAAACCCTCCCGCCGGAAGTGCTCGAAAGCGGCATATGCGGTGTTCCGCCGCTGAAGGAGATCGAAATCGACGAGGTGGGCATCAAACTCGGGCCCGTCCACACAGGCGAACTTGGTCTCGCCCCCGACGTGAACCCGGCACCCGCCGCACATCCCCGTGCCGTCCACCATGATCGGATTGAGGCTCACGACGGTCTTGATTCCGTGGGGACGGGTCACCTCGGCCACTGCCTGCATCATTGGCACCGGACCAATCGCCATCACGTAGTCGATTTGGCGTCCCTCAGCGATGAGGTCGGCGAGCTTGGCGGTCACGAAGCCGTGGTAGCCGTAGCTGCCGTCGTCGGTGGTGGGAAACACCTCAGCGCACACAGCCGCCATCTCGGATTCCAGGATCACGTACTCCCGGCTGCGCCCACCGATGATGGCAATCACCTCGTTGCCGGCCTCGGCGAGGGCAACCGCGGTTGGATAGGCGATGGCGGTGCCCACCCCGCCGCCGATGACGACGGCGGTCCCGAAGCGCTCGATCTCCGATGGCATGCCGAGCGGTCCGGCGAGGTCCGCGACGGTGTCGCCCGCCTCCAGGAGATTCAACATCTGGGTGGTCTTGCCGACGCCCTGAACGATGACGGCGATCCAGCCCTCGTCGGGATCGGAGTCGGCGATCGTGAGCGGGATCCGTTCGGATTCGGCGGTGGGGCGAACGATGACGAATTGCCCCGCCCGCCGCTTGCGGGCGATCTTGGGTGCCTCGATCCGAAGGTACTTGACCTCCGGGGCAAGGTATCTGGCGTCGATAACGCGATTCAGCGCTGCACCTCCGGGTTGATGCCAGTGTGCAGTCGCCGAGCGGCCGCGGCTAGGGTCCGAAGGCTCTCCTCAGGCGTCCGGTCGGCAGTGAGCGGCGTCCGGGAATCGCGACGATCGCTTTTTGCATGGAGCCTGCACGTTTCCCGGCGAGGCTCAGGGTGCTGGAATGACTTGCGGTCTCCGACGACGGACGGCGATACTGGATCACCGTACGGGTCCGTATCGAGAGGAAGGTCTCTAATGAGCCTGAATGCCCCCAGGGAGATCACCTGGCTCGTCGCCCTCGTGGCGATCGGTGTCGGTATCGCCAACTTCTTCGGCGAGTGGTTCGACGCCGATGTCGGCTACTGGCTGACTGCCGGTGGTGGACTGCTCCTGTTGCTGGCGACGTACGTCAGGGGACTCTGAGGGAAGAACACGGGTCTTTCGAAGATCGACAGGGTCGAGTGATGCTGGGGACATGACAGAGACCCTGCGAGTCTGAGCGGGGACCCTGCAAATCTGGCGGTGCTGCGCACTCTCAGGTTCGCAGGGTCTCTGCCTTTGTGGACCTGCGAGCGCACACGGAGACCGGCCGGTGCCCGGGGAGGGACTTGAACCCCCACGCCCCCGAAGGGACAGCGGATTTTAAGTCCGCCGCGTCTACCAGTTCCGCCACCCGGGCCGGAAGGGAAAGCGTACCTCCTGCGAGCAGGGCGCCTCGTCTGGAGTGACGACCCCAAGGTCGGGTAGTCTCGTGGTCCGACAACCATCGACCCGACGGAGGATCCGGCTGTGAAGGTGTACCCACCCGAGAAGATTCGCAATGTTGCGCTCGTCGGCCACAGCGGATCCGGGAAGACGACCCTCGCCGAGGCCCTCCTGTTCCGCGCCGGCGCTCTCAGCCGTCTCGGCAGGGTCGAGGACGGTACGACGGTGACGGACTTCGACCCGGAAGAGCACAAGCGCGGCATCTCGCTGTCGCTGGCCACTGCCCCCTTCGATTGGCAGGGGCACAAGATCAACCTGATCGACACTCCCGGGTACGCCGATTTCGTCGGCGACGTCGACGCCGCCCTGCGGGTAGCCGACCTCGCCGTGTTCGTGATCAGCGCCGCCGACGGTGTCGAGGTGGGCGCTGAGACCGCGTGGCGGGAGGCCGAGAAGCTGGGGCTCCCCCGCATGGTCTTCATCAACAAGCTCGACAAGGAGCAGGCGTCCTTCGATCGCACCCTGAGGCAGCTCCGCGACCGCTTCGGCGCCGGCATCGCCCCCATCGAACTCCCCATCGGGGAACAGGCCGATTTCCACGGCATCGCCGATCTCTTCACCGACAAGGCCTACCTCTACGACAGTGGCCATGCCGAGGAGGCCGAGATCCCCTCCGAGATGGAGAGCCAGGAGCATGAGATCCGCGAAAGCCTCATCGAGGGCATCGTGGTCGCCGACGACGAGCTGCTCGAGCGCTACCTGGACGGAGAGATCCCGTCTGTGGAGAAGCTGGAGAAGACAATGGCGGTCGGAGTTGCCGCCGGCACCGTGTTCCCGGTGGTGTGCGGCTCGGCAACCGGCCCCATCGCCGTCGATCGGCTGGCCGATTTCATCGTCGAGATCGGCCCCTCCCCTGCGTCCCGCACCAAGCTGGAAGTGACGGCGGGCAACGAGACAGTTGAGATCGAGGGCAGCCCTGCGGGCGATCCGCTCGCGCTGGTGTTCAAGACCATCACCGACCCTTATGTGGGCCAGATCTCCTACTTCCGGGTGCTGTCGGGGACCATCAAGGCCGAGGACGTGCTCCACAACACCCGCAGCGGCGCCGACGAGCGCTTCGCCAAGGTGGCCGTGATGATCGGCAAGGAATCCGAGCTGGTGCCCGAGCTGCCCGCCGGCGACCTCGGCGTCGTCGCCAAGCTCAACGACACCGCCACCGGTGACACTCTCGCCCCCAAGCACAAGCCCGTCACCTTGCGGCCCATCATCCACCCCGAGCCGGTGCTCGCCACCGCCATCCATGCTCGCACCCAGGCCGACGACGACAAGCTCGCCAATGCCCTGCGCCGCCTCCAAGAGGAGGATCCCTCGATCCGGGTCGAGCGCAACGACGAGACCAGGCAGACACTGCTGCGTGGCATGGGCGAGACCCATCTCACCATCACCATTGAGCGCCTTGCCCGCAAGTTTGGCGTCGAGGTCGACACCGAGCCGGTCAAGGTGGCCTACCGGGAGACGATCACCCGGTCCGCCGACGCCGAGGGGAAGTACAAGAAACAGAGCGGTGGGCGGGGCCAGTTCGGCGTCGCCTACCTCAGGATCGAGCCGACACAACGCGGCGAGGGCTTCGAGTACGTGGACGAGATCAAGGGCGGGTCGATCCCGCGCCAGTTCATCCCGGCGGTCGAGCATGGAGTCCGCGAGACCATGGCCGACGGAGGCGTGCATGGCTTCCCGGTCGTGGACGTGAGGGTGCGCTGCTACGACGGCAAGTATCACTCGGTGGATTCCTCTGAGATGAGCTTCAAGATGGCGGGAAGGCTCGGCTTCAAGACCGCCATGTCCAACGCCGGGCCGATCATCCTCGAGCCGATCTCGAAGATCTCGGTAACGGTGCCGTCGACCTACCAGGGCGACGTCATGGGCGATCTGGCGTCGCGCCGGGGCCAGGTGCAGGGCACCGAGGCCGGCGCCGGAGGTCGCCACCGCATCACGGCCCTGGTGCCCACGTCGGAGATCCTCAACTACGCCATCGATCTGCGGTCCCTCACCCAGGGTTGGGGGAGTTTCACCGCCGAGCACGACCATTACCAGGAGCTGCCATCACACCTCGTGGACAGGGCGCTGGCGTCCCTCGAGGACGAAGACTGACCCCGGTGCCGGACCCGCCGGGCCCGCACGACGATCTCCTCGTCGAGCAGCTCGACTACTACCGGGCCCGGGCCTCCGAATACGACGAGTGGTGGGAGCGGCGAGGCCGCTTCGATCGGGGTCCGGAACTGAACGAGGTGTGGTTCGCGGAGGTCACCGCGCTGGAGGCGGCGATCGATGCCCTCGGACCCTTCGGCGACACGCTGGAGCTGGCCTGTGGTACCGGGATCTGGACCCGGCGGCTTCGGCCGATCGCCCGGACGCTGACGGCGGTGGACGCCAGCGGGGAGATGATCGTGCAGAACCGTGCCCGGCTTGGGGACGACTCGATCGAGTACGTCGAGGCCGACCTGTTCGCCTGGGTTGCACCGCGTCGGTACGACACGGTGTTCTTCTCCTTCTGGCTCTCCCACGTGCCGCCCGAGCGGTTCGAGGCGTTCTGGGACCTGGTCGGCCGGTCCCTCGCCCCCGGCGGCCGGGCGCTGTTCATCGACAACCGCTGGGTGGAAGCGGGGACGTCCTCGGGCGACCGGCTCGGTGATCGCCACGGCACCACGGTGCCGCGGCGTCTCAACGACGGACGCTCCTTCCGCATCGTGAAGGTGTTCCACGAGCCGGCCGACCTGGAGCGGCACCTCGGCGATCTCGGCTGGGAGGCGCACGTCACCGGGACCGACACCCACTTCGTTTACGGTTCGGCATCGCGGAGGTAGGCGGGTCAGCGCTTCGGTTCACACCACTGTGGGTTGAGGGCGCCGTCGATGACACACGGGAGCGTGCAGTCGAGCGGCTCGATCCGGGCAGCGGTGTCCTCCCCCACCGGGTTGTCGTTTCCGGCGGCGTGGTCGGCGTAGTGGGCGTGGAGGCACTTGACCCCCCGGGTGACGCCTCCCACTCCTCCGGTGGGGCGCGGCAGCGTCGAGTCGGACGGGATGAGGGCGTCCCGCTCCGCCGCGTAGCGGGCGGCTGCCGCGGCATGGCGCCGCGCCAGGTCGGGATCGGCAGCGAGCCGGGCTTCCGCCTCCTTCACGCCACCGGCGGCTTCCACCCGGCCGATGCGGCGCACCGCCAATGGGCAGGTGAGCCAGTAGCGGGTGGGGAAGGGAGTGCCGTCGTCGAGATGGGGAGGGACGGCGGTCACCACCGGGAGGCCGAGGTGGCAGCGGGTGACCACGTCGACCGGCGAGCGAGGTTGCCGGCCCAACTGGGCCACCACCGTCTCCCGATCACTCATCCGGCACGAGGTCGCGGCCGGTGAGGAAATCCCACACCTTCTCCAGCGGGGACCGCTCGTCCTCGGGTGCCTGCTCCTGCTCGGGAACGATGGCCTCGGGGTCCGGCTCCGGGGGATCGATCGTGTAGCCGGTCTCGCCGGGACGGACAAGCCCGTACTGCTCGCGGGCGATCCGCTCCAGGTCGGAGGCTGACTCCAGCGAGGCGATGTTCCCCTCCAGCCGGGTGTTCTCGGCGAGCAACGCCTCCAGCTTCGCCTCGGTGTTCTCCACCCGCCGCTGCTGGGCGATCATCTGCCGGAACGGGAAGATGCCCGCCAGGGTGATGGCGAGAGCGACGAGCAGCAGGACCGCGATGACCGGCCCGCGCCGCCCCTTGGGCGGCCGGCGTGCATCACGATCCTGCGGCATCGTCTCTCTCATCTGCTACCTCCGGAACGGCGTCCAGCCGGCGAAACGTGCCTCGTTCCCCAGCGCCTCCTCGATCCTGAGGAGCTGGTTGTACTTGGCGGTGCGCTCGCCCCGCGCCGGGGCGCCGCTTTTGATCTGACCCGCGTTGGTGGCGACTACGAAGTCGCTGATGAAGCTGTCCTCGGTCTCGCCCGAACGGTGCGACACCATTCGGCCGTAACTGTGGCTGGCAGCCAGCTCCATCGTGCGCAGCGTCTCCGACAGCGTCCCGATCTGGTTCACCTTGATCAGGATGCTGTTGGCGATGCCGTTGTCGAGGCCCCGCTGCAGCAGATCGACGTTGGTGACGAACAGGTCGTCTCCGACGAGCTGGATCCGCTCGCCGAGCCGCTCAGTCATGTGCTTCCACCCGCTCCAGTCGTCCTCGGCGAGGCCGTCCTCGATGGAGACGAGAGCGAACTCGTCGACGAGGGTGACCAGGTAGTCGACCAGCTCCTCGGCGGTGAGCTGGCGGCCGTCGATCTCATAGCGACCGGCCCGGTACAGCTCGGTGGCTGCGACGTCGAGTGCGAAGCCGATGTCCTCGCCGAGCCGGTAGCCGGCGGCCTCCACCGCCTCCGACAGCAGCTCGAGGGCGGCACGATCGGCGGGAAGGTTCGGTGCGAATCCGCCTTCGTCGCCGACGTTGGTGGTCAAGCCACGGCCGGCCAGGACCTTCTTGAGCGCCTGGTAGGTCTCCACCCCGGCGCGCAGCGCGTCCTTGAAGGTGGGGAGCCCGGCAGGCACCAGCATGAACTCCTGGATGTCGACCGAGTTGGCGGCGTGGACGCCGCCGTTGAGCACGTTGAGGCACGGCACCGGCAGTATCCGGGCGTTGGTGCCCCCCAGGTAGCGATACAGGGGCAGCCCCACTCCAGCGGCGGCGGCACGGGCGACCGCCAGCGACACGGCGAGGATGGCGTTAGCGCCCAGCTTCTCCTTGTTGGGAGTCCCGTCGAGGTCGAGCATGCGCTGATCGAGCAGCTCCTGACGGGTAGCGTCGAGACCGAGCAATGCCGGGGCGATGGTCTCGTTGACGTTCCCGACGGCCCGCTGCACGCCCTTTCCGCTGTAGCGGTCTCCGCCGTCTCGAAGCTCGATGGCTTCGAGCGCCCCTGTAGACGCCCCGGAGGGAACTATCGCCCGGCCGAATCCCCCGCCAGCGAGCAGGACCTCGGCCTCAACGGTCGGGTTCCCCCGAGAGTCCAGGACTTCACGGGCCCATACTTTCGTGATCGTGGTCACTGTGGGCCCTTTCGGTTGTAGCTCGAATCTATCACAGGTCCTCCAATCTGAGATGTAAACCGAGCGTATCAGCGTAGGGC